>JBQTJD010000823.1:0-15656 GCA_052387475.1 Anaerolineales bacterium
GTCATCATGCCGCCTATTTTCACAAGGTTCTGTGGCCTGTGGGCACAGTTTCTGGCAGCCCACTTTCAAGCTGCACGCGTCTTTTCAACGACGTATCTCCGTTCTCCCTTTTTCAGGGTCGACTAGATAGCGTGTTGAATGGGCGCACGCCAGCGACCGGCGACTTGCCGCACATGCAGTACGTGTTTCAAGTGATTCAGGAAGCGATGCGGCTGTACCCAGCGGCGTGGGCGATCAGCCGCGAGCCGCTGGCCGCCGATGCGCTGGGCGAGTACGCGGTGCGCGCCGGGCAGATCATCTACGTGGCGATTTACAACGTGCACCACCACCCGCGCTACTGGCCGGAGCCGGAGTGTTTCAATCCGGAGCGCTTCAGCCCGCACGGGCAGGCACAGTGGCCGCACAAGCACGGCTACATCCCATTCGGCGCGGGGCCGCGTATGTGCATAGGCAAGCCGTTCGGTCTGACCGAGGCGCACATCGCCCTGGCGCAGATGATGCAGCGCTTCACGTTCTGCATCCCCGAGGGCCACATCGCCCAGCCGCACGCCGTGTTCAACATGGGCATCCGTGACGGGCTGCCGGTCACCGTTGTGTCGCGGACTGCTCAACCACAAACGGTGTCACCCTGAGCGCGTACGCATAGCGCATGCATTTCGCGGGTCTTGTCGCGCGAAGGGTCTCAACGTATTTCGAAGAGGCCCTTCGCGCGAAGAGATGCAGAAATGATCGTGTCAGCGCCTTGCGCTCAGGGCGACATTAACTTGTTTCGTGTCAATTCGTGGCAAAAGATTTCGTTCGATGGAACTTCACTCTTATCGCGATACGTGGGACGCCACTGACCCGCACGCCAACTTCAAAGCCGAGGTAGCGCTATACACCGTGCACGACCCATTGCCCACGCTGGAAAACCTGAGCGCATCCACCGGCATCCCCGTGCCCGCGCTCATCCGCTACGTACTCGTGAAGTATGCGGCCTCGGGTGCGGACGCGCTGCTGGCGATGACGCCCATCGCTCTGCGGCAGATGGAGCAGCACGTCGCCACCGCCGAAACTGAGGGAACCGACGCCGCGCGCCTGCAAGCCTACGCGGCACTGAAGCAGATGATTGCGTGGCTGAAGCTTGGCGCGGGCGAGTAGTGACCGCCCCGACCATCACTCCAACGGCTGAAGATCTGACTCCACCCAACCGAGCCGCGCCTCCCATCCTAATAAGCACTCACGGCTGTAGTATTGAAACGGGAAGTCTTTGTCGCCCACTGCCCGTACCAACGCCTCGATGACATTGCCGATGGGCAAGCTGAGGTCGGCTTGGCCGATGAAGCGGTGAATGGCCCAAATATAGAAACGGGTGAAGGTTTCATGATAGCCGGTGGTGGCCGATACCTGCACGCCGTGCGCGGCGTTGTAGGCCTGGATGCCCGTTCGAATCAGTTCAGTCGCTTCGGCCAGCGGGTAGTGGGTGAGGGTCCAAAAGCCGACGACGAGATGCGCGCGATGCGTCCACTGTGAACGCGGCAGGGTGCCAGCGCGAAACTGCCGGACGAGGTCATCAATTTCAGCCTGCGTGTGATACAGCCCAACGACAACGCGCTGCATCGCTGCGCCACTCACTTCTTTCTTTTTGGTTTGCACCATCGATCAAACCACGCTACTTGCCGGTTGAGCCGGTCTACGCGATGCGCTGGCTCGCCGGAACGCGACATCTCGTGCCCTTCACGCGGGTAGCGGATGAGGACGACTTCGCGTTTCAATCGCTTCAACGCCGCATACAATTGCTCGGCCTCGGAAGGCGGGCAGCGCCAGTCGTTGTCTTGATGCTCAATCGCCAGCGGCGCGCGGATGTTGCGGACGTAGGCCAGCGGCGATTGCGCCCACAACCTCTGCACGTCGTCGAAGCCGAAGGTCTCGAACTCGCGCTCGACCAATTGCGGCACATCGCTCGTGCCAAAGAACGAGGTGAGGTTGTACAGCCCGCGTTGCGCCCAGCCGCACGCGAAGCGTTGATCGTGGCTCAAAATCCACGCTGTCATATAGCCGGCATAGCTGCCGCCCGTGATCGCCATCCGCTTCGTATCCACACGACCCTGCGCCACGACATTGTCCACGCCGCTGAGGATGTCGCGCATCACGTGGTCGCCCCAATCGTTGCGGATGGTGAGCGCATGCTCTTCACCGTAACCCTCCGAGCCACGCGGGTTGCAGAAGTACACGGCATAGCCGCGCGCCGCATGCAACTGCCACTCCAGCCACATGCCGGGCATGCCTGGCCCCCACATCACCCACGGGCCGCCGTGCATGTTCACGACCAGCGGATAACGCTTGCCGCGTTGATAGCCCACCGGCTTCAGCACCCAGCCTTGAATCTTTCGATCATCCGGCGCGGCGTGCGACATTTCCTCAATCGGTTGAATGCTGCGCTCGGCCAGCAGCGCGTCATTGAAGTGGGTGAGGCGGCGCTCGGATTTGCCGGTTATGAGATAGACATCGCTGGGCTGAGTGGCGGTATGGGCGACAAAGGCAAGGGCGCCATTACGCGCCGCGCTGAAGCCGAGCAACATGCGACGCCCACCCACTATACGGGTCACCTCCCCGCCGAGAACCGTCGCCCGATAAAGATGCGCGTCGCCGCGATCATTGGCGAGGAAGTAGATCGAGCGTGAGTCCGACGCCCACTGAATCGGTCCGATATGCCGGTCAAACTCTTCAGTCAACTCGATCACCTTGCCGCCGTCAGTTGGCATGATCATGAGTCGCGGGCGCTGGCCCCACGAGCCATCGTCCGGCGCGCGTCGCGCCGCGATCCATTTTCCATCCGGCGAGACCTGCGGCTCGAAGTATTCAAAGTGCGGGCCGGAGATGAAGCGGTGCGGCCTGCGGCCCTTGGCCGGCCCGGCCAAGCCGGGCACGGGCACGCTGACAATGGCTTGATAATTCCACGGGTCATGTTCGGGTTCGCGCGTGAGTTGCGAGATAATGGCCGCGCCGCCCTTCGTCCACGAAATGCTGTGAAAGTCCAACTCGCCATCGGTGATGCGCTGCGGCTTCGCGGGCGATGCAGCCGCATCGCCGACAACATCCATCACGTAGATGTGCGCACGCCGATCATCGGCATACTCAGTGCCGATGCGATACGGCAAGCGCGTGATGACGCGCGGGTCATTCTTCTCCTTTTCCTTCTTCTCATCCCGTTCCTGCTTGTGTTTGGCTTCGAGTGAATCAGATGGGGACGGCTCCGGTTGGCCGGCGTCTTCGCGCGCGCGCTCCTCGGCGTTCACGTTCGAGAAGAAAGCCAGGCGCTTTCCATCATGGCTCCACACCGGATTGGCCGCGCCGTTGGGCATCGAGGTCAGCGGACGGGCCTCGCCGCCATCCACATCAATGAGAAAGACCTGCGGCTTGCCGTTGCGCGCAGAGACGAAAGCCAGCCTGCGGCCATCGGGCGACCAGCGCGGCGACCAGTCGTTCTTGCTACCAAATGTAAATTGCCGTGGCGTCGCGCCCCGGTCATTCACGTTTATCAACCAGATGTGCCGGTCATATTTATTGCCCAGCCGGTCAACATCCACGCGCACAAAGGCCAGTTGCTTTCCATCCGGGCTGAGCTGCGGGTCCTCGACGAACTTCAATTCATACAGGTCTTCGGCAGTGATGGGCTTCTTCATTGGGTGATTGGGTGAGTATGTGATTGAGTGAATGGGTGATTGAACGACCAGCTATCGGCCAGTGGCTAAATCGTCCATTGAGCGTGGATGAGGCCGACGAGATACCAGATTTCGCCGTCGCGCTGAAAGATCAGGCGCAAGCTCTGCCAATCGAGGCCGCCGTACTGCGGGTCGAAACCGGGGAAATGATATTCCACCATCAGCCCATCGGGATAGAACTCGCGCCAGTTGTCAATCGTGTTGCCCTGCCCGACCGACTCGTTGTAACCGATCTGCGGCGCAGCGATGAAATCTTGGCTATAGACGAAACGATCAAGGTAGTCGCTGAAGGTGAGGGTGATGGGTTCGCCGCTGCCATCGAAAGCCCCCCATGTGTAGAGCGTGGCATCTATCGCCAATGGCGGCAACTGATCGGCGCGGAATACCAGATCAGTGTCCGAAACATATCCATACGGCGTAAAGCGCACGCCCAATGTGGGATGCACCAGCCCGGCCAACTGCGCGAAGTCTTTGCTCTTGATCGCCCGCAACACCTCGGTCGCCCGCCCCTCGATGAGCGCTTGCGCTTCAGCGGATGATAGCTCGCTTGGTCGGAGAGTTGGCGTGGGAGCAAGGGGAACGGGCGTTGCGGTGGGCGGCGCAACGGTCGGCGTCAGAGGCGGAGTGGCCGTGGGCGTGGCTGCCAGCGGCGCACACGCGGCCAGCCATACTCCAGTGATCAGCAATGTGAGGCGACTCAATGACATCATCATTCACTCAGCGGCTTATACAGCGATTGATCTTTCTTTTTCACAGCCTGTTCCAGACCGGCGCACAACTCGCGCAGGTAGCCCCAGGTGTAGATGCCGGTGTTGTGGCCGTCCGTCCATTCGGGCGTGATGGCGTAGTTGCCCACCGGCACGATCTTCGCGATCTCATAGCTCTTGTTACGGATGAGTGGAATGGTCAGCAACAGGCTGTCCACATCCGGTTTGCCGCCCATGTTTTCGTGACCGCCGCGACACTCGACGCACGGGCACGCCTCGCGCAGCAAATCCAGCGGATACTCGCACTGCGCGCCGTCATCCCAATTGACGATGAGCTTCTTCGCGCTGCGGTTGAGGGTAATACCGGTTGGCTTCGTCATTTTGGATGTCAGATCTTAGATGGCAGATTTTAGATTGGTCGAGGAGTGGCACGCTCAATCTGCAATCAACAATTCATTGTCCGCTCACCACCTGCAAATAATTCTGCGCGCCCCAGCCCACGCGGTTTTGCCCGGCAAGGTCCACCAGATACCACCACACCACCCCATCGGCCTCCACCGGGCCGGCCTGCACTTGAAAGACCTCGCGCTCAATCGCCAGATAGTTTATCGCCGCGTCCAGGCTTGCCTCCGCGCGCAAGTTGAGGAAGCCGATGTCGCCTGTGCCGACGATCTGCACAGTCGAACCGATTTTGATGTCGCCCGCCGAGGGCGGCGGCGGGAGCGTGGCGCTCGGCCCGGCGACGGGCGATTGTTCGGTGACGGCGAACGTGGCGACGATAGATTGGGTCGCCGGCGCGGCCACCGTCACCAGTTGCACAGTGGCGGTCGGTTGCGGCCGGTCGGCAGTGCGCGTCGCCATCGCCACACCGATCATGATCAGTGCAATCAGCGAACAGCCGGCAGCGACGGCCATGAGCAGCCAGAGCGGAATGTACAACGCCGAGTCACGGGGCTGAGTAGCCATTCGGAATTTAACGCAAAGACGCAAGGATGCGGAGACGCAAAGTTTTTTGTTTTCCTTGCGTCCTCGCCCCTTTGCGCCTTTGCGTTAAGCAGTTAGACGTCACAGCGCGTGACCAGCACCGTGATGTCATCAAACGCCGGCGCGTCGCCGCGATACTCCAGCACGGCGCTAAAGATGGCGCTGCACACCACCTTCGGCGCTTCGGCGCGGTAGCGGTCAATCAACGCCAGCAGCCGCTCTCGCCCATAAAGCTGTATGTCTGTGTCCACCGCATCCGTCACGCCATCCGAATACGCTACCAGCAAATCGCCCGGCCGCAATTGCACGCTAAGTTCTTCTAATTTTAGATCGGGCCACATGCCGAGGAAGCGCCCGTCGGCGGACAGGGTTTCCGGCGGCCCGCCTGCCGCACGATAAAGCAGCGGCTCATCCTGCCCGGCGCGCACGTAGGGCATCACGCCGGTGTTGATATTGAGCACGCCGTAAAAGACCGTCACAAACATATCATCGTTGGTTGATACTTCGAGCAAGCCGTTGTGCACGGCCATCGCCACTTCCTCCGGCGAGAGGCTGCGTCGCGCGTGCGCGAGGAACAGCGTACGCGTCACGGCCATGATCAGCGCGGCATGCACGCTCTTGTCCGATACGTCGGCCATGAGCAGACCGACGTGTTCCTCATCAATCTTGATCACGTCGTACAAATCGCCGCCGACGTGTCGCGCCGGCAGATTGCGCCCAAAGAAGTTGTAGCCCTTCACCGGCGGGATACGCGACGGCAACAGGCTGCGCTGCACCTCGCCTGCGATCTCCAGTTCGTGCTCGAGCTTTTCCTTCTGCACCAGTTCGACTTGAGCGGCCTTCAACTCCTCGTAGGCTTGCCGCAGCTCGGCGTTCTTCTTCGTCAGATCTGAAATTGTCGTGCGGCCACTGGCTCGCACGTTGGAAACGAAACGCCGGATCATCGCCAGCGCCAGCGTGGGATGCCGGCCGAGCAATTCTTGAAAGGCCTCTTCCGAAATCTCGAGGACAATGACGCGTGTCTCAGTCATCACCGTTGCCGCGCGCGGCATCTTCTCGATCAGCGCCATCTCGCCGAAGAACTCACCGGGCTGGCGCGTGACGATGAAGCGTTCGCTGCCATCACCCAGCCGCTGCGAAATCTTCGCCTGCCCCTCGGCCAGGATGTAGAAGAGGTGCTCGATCTCACCCTCGTGGCACAGCACATGTTCCGGCGGGTACGTTTGCGCGACGGCGGCCTGCATCAGCGCGGCCACATCGTCCTCAGTGACGCCGGGAAAGGCCTGACGCAGAATGGCCGCGTAGTCCGGGGCGGTGGTGGCGGTGACGGGGATCATAAGTTTCTCACGTGACCAGTCGTCACTCCCGCTTTCGCGGGAGTCTAGGGCCGACGGCATGGATTACCCGCTTGCGCGGGTATGACGTTGGTCAAACATATGCCGTAATAGTCGCTGCGTAACATGAGTAAGTTAATCGCGGCCATCACAACGGGAAGTCGCTTGGGCGAGATCATCGTTTGCGGCGCTGGGCGGTGGAGGTTTTTTTGGAGGCTGACCGTTTGGTCGGCTTCTTTGGCGCGGAGCGAACTGCGATGCGGTTCGCCGCTTTCTTCGGCGGCGCATTGCGAACCGGTGTTTTGCGCGCGGCTGATTTGCGTGGCGGGGCTTTCTGCTCAATAGTCGGCGGTTTCACTTCCGCCACCGGCATAATCTCCGGTATGTGATGGTTGACGCGCGGACGACGATGGCCGCGGTCGTCGAGCCATTGCAAGAGTCGCTCGACGGGCCAGCAGTTAATCACATCCTCCGTCGTCGCCCAGCCGCGCCGCGCGGTGCCCACGCCGAAGTGCGCGAAGTTGAAATGATCGGGATGATGGGCGTCGGTGTCAATCGCCAGCACACAGCCCAATTCAAGCGCGCGCTTCACATACACGCCATCGAGGTCGAGCCGCTGCGGATTGGCGTTCACTTCCAGCGCCACGCCGTTCTCCGCCGCCGCGCGCAACACCGCTTCCATATCGAGGTCGGCGCCATCGCGGTCGGGCAGCATCCGTCCAGTCGGGTGGCCGATGATATCCACATGCCGATTTTGAATAGCGTGGATGAGACGGGCCGTGATCTTCTCGCGCTCCTGTCGCAGCGAGGTGTGCAGCGAGGCCACGACGATGTCGAGGTCTTCCAGCACATCATCGCCGTAATCGAGCGCGCCATCGGCGCGGATCTCGACCTCGGAGCCGTGCAACAAACTAAAGCCAGTGCCCAACTCCGCCTGCACCCCGTCAATCTCTTTGCGTTGCTGGCGCACACGTTCCACGCTCAAGCCATTCGCCACGCCCAAACTTTGCGAGTGGTCGGTGATGGCGAGGCAACGCAGCCCGCGCGAGCGCGCGGCATATGCCATCTCGCGGATGGCAAGCTGCCCGTCGCTCCACACCGTGTGCGAGTGCAGGTCGCTCTGCAATTCGCGCGTCTCCAACAGCCGGGGCAGTTTGTTCTCACGCGCGGCTTGAATCTCGCCCCGGTCTTCGCGCATCTCCGGTGGGATGTAGGCCAGGCCCAATGTCTTGTACACATCGGCTTCGGTCGCGCACAGAATCTCTTCGCCGTTCTTTTGGGTGAAGGCGTGCTCGTTGAGCGACAGTCCCTGTTGCAAGGCCAGCTCGCGGATTTTGACGTTGTGATCTTTGCTGCCGGTGAAGTATTGCAGCAGCGTGCCAAAGCGTTCGGGCGACAGCACGCGCAAATCGGCTTGCAGACCGAGGTCGAGTTCGACGGATGTTTTCGTCGGCCCCTGCCCCAACACGCGCGCCACCTGCGGATGCGTGACGAAGGCCGCCATCACGCTGCGCGCCTCATCCGCCGCCACGAGAAAATCGAGGTCGCCGATGGTGGGCCGCATGCGGCGCAGGCTGCCGGCCACTTCGGCGGCGCGCACGCCCGGCAATACCCGTAAATACTTGAGGATGTCCTGCGCCACCGGCCACGCCTGCCCGAGCGGCATCCGCCCGGTGGCGAGTTTGCGCGCTTCGATGCCGATAAGGATTATGGCCTCGGTCTTTTCGCCGAAGCCGGCCAGATTGCGCAACTTGCCGGTACGGGCGGCGGTCTCCAGTTCAGTCAGCGTGGTGAGGTTGAGCTTCTTCCAGATGATGGCCACCCGTTTGGGGCCGAGGTCGGGCACGGCCAGCATCTCGGCCAGCGAGAGCGGCACTTCGCTCTTTAACTTCTCGAAGAAACCAAGCTGGCTGGTGGTGAGGAGTTCTTCGACCTTTTCGGCGATGGCCGGCCCAACGTTGGGCACTTCGCGCAGCTTGCCCTCGCGCCACACATCGCGGATGGCGCGTGGATGCTCGCGAAACGTCTCCGACGCGCGGCGATAGGCCAGGATTTTGTAGATAACCTCGCCCTTGATCTCGAGCAAGTTGGCGATGGTGGCGAAGATTTCAGCCAGCTCTTTGTTAGTCATGTGACTCGCAGAATGAAAAATGCAAAATGCAAAATGCAAAATCGCAGTTTGTCATTTTGCATTCTTCATTTTTCATTGGTTCGCTCCAGCGAAATTCTGCACCATCACCCACAACTCTCCCTTGAACGCAATCCCCACGCCGGCGGACACGAACTTCGGGCTGAGGATATTGGCGCGGTGTGGGGCATCGCCCATGAACCACGCCATCGCATGGTCTACCGCGCCCGGCATCGTTTTGCCGCTGGCGTACCAGTTCTCGCCGAGGAAGGCACTGGTGTAACCCGCCGCCCGCAGCAACTCGCGGGCCAGCGGCGCGCCGGTGGCCGGGTCATCGTGGCCGAGGTAGCCGCGCGCGGCCATATCATCGGCCCGGGCCTGCGCGATGCCCATCAAGCCTTCATCCCGCGCCAGCGGCCCCAGCCCAACGGCGGCCCGGTGGCTGTTGATGAGGTCAATCATCCGCTGCGCCACGTCCGCGCTGGCGGGCGCCGAGGTGGGAGCTACGGCTTGCATTCCGGCCAACGGTTGTTTGGCAACGGTCGCCTGTGGCGCCGCGCTCGCCAGAGCGCCGCTTCCCGGAACGGCGGTCAGCGTCGCCGATGGCACAGGCGTTTGCGTCGGGGTGGCTGTGGTTGTGGGCGTCACGGTCGGTGTGCGGGTAGGCCGCGTCGTTTGTACGGCCAACATCGCCTCGGGCAGAGCGGTCGGCGTAAGTGGATTGACATCACACGCCACACCCAAACAGGCCACCAGCACACAAGTTGTCACCGCCCGGAGCACGGCGGGATTATACTGGACTTTAAGGCTGATGCGCGTGCTATACTGCGAGCAATTTCCACTGACGCCTTCATTTGGAAGAGATACGCGAATAGGTGACTGTCACTGGGCTATAAAGTGCTTGAAGCGCCCGAGTGTCGGATGCCCAATGACAGTCACCTGAAATTCGGAACCTTTGAAAATCCTCATCGGCTATCTCTTATGCGCTACTCCTCCCCGCCTGACCCCAAAGCGTTTGCCGAACAAGTGTACGCCCTCGTCCGTCGCATCCCGTCGGGGAAAGTGGCGACGTACGGACAGATTGCGCTGATGCTGCCGCCCCCACTCGGTGTACCGGCTGACCAGTATCATCGCACCGGCGCGATTTGGGTGGGCGGCGCGATGGCGAACGCGCCGGACGATGTGCCGTGGCAGCGCGTCATCAACAGCCAGGGCAAGATCAGCCCCCGGCCCGGCATGGGCCCGGCCGTGCAACGCAACCTGCTCGAAGCCGAGGGGGTGGAGTTCGATGCCAAAGACCGGGTGGATTTGAAACGCTTTGGCTGGCGCGAGGGCGAGGACGGCGACGAGCCTGAGCAACCGGCGTTGCTTTGAAGGGCGTGATTTCTGCACGAGCGTTGCCAAAAGGCACACGCCACCATCCCAAGACAGACGACCATGAGCAAAACGAAACCTGATAAAGAAGAAGCAGATCTGTTGGCTTCAGTGGAAGCCGGCGAATGGATTTCAACCCGTAAACTCAAGACTGAAACGACGAAATATCGAGACTTTGCGCGCGCCACGTTCCGCAAGTATAGACGCGTCAATATCCGCATTTCATCCAAAGACTTAGTCGGCTTGCAAAAGCGGGCATTAGAAGAAGGCATCCCTTATCAGACCCTCATTTCAAGCGTCCTGCACAAGTATCTTGCGGGTAGCTTAGTGGAGCGATAGCCCGCTGGCCGTTCAAACGCGCCATCAACGCTGTGCCCCGGCATGGGCCTGCCCTGCCGCACAGCGCAACTTGTTCGAAGCCGAGGGGGTGGAGTTCGACGCCAAAGACCGCGTGGATTTGAAACGCTTCGGCTGGCGTGAGGGCGAAGACGACGACGCGTCTGAGCAACCCAGCCTGTCATGAAGCGACGTTCTAGCTATAAGTGCTCAAGTGGATCAATCCGTATAAGCACCCTACCCTATGGGGGATATCAGGCGGACGCGTAACTTTAAGCAGGAGTTGCGCGCGGCTAAACCACCTGTGCGAGGTGATCTATGAACAACGACAATGAGCCGAATCAGGATATCCATCAGGGTGGTGTGAGCGCGGAGGTCGGGGGTGATCTGACAACCGGACGCGACATGATCGGCCGAGACGCCATTACGACTACGAATGTCTTCCACACAGACCGTCGCACAACATATGGCTTGCTCGGGATATTGGGTCTCGTTAGCGTGGGACTCCTGTGCGTCGCCTTAGTATCCATTTTTCGATGGAGCTTCACGCCCGCTATCGAAAACGTCCCGCCGGTCCCAACGTCCGCCCAGGTCACTTCGCCCGCGACACAAGCACTTGACCTATCGTCTCCAACGCCGGCGGCAACTTCACCTATGGTCCTGTCCACGGCGATTTCGCGACCGATTCAATTGCCAGATGGCACGACAGTCACGCTGGTCGACGACGTGGGTGGATATAACTATCAATACACTGTCTTGTCTGCGCAACAGGAAATGCTGTCTGCTGGCAAGTATTTGGTTCGCTTCCGGATCCGTGCCTGGACAAATTCCGGCCAGGGAATGGGCTTCTGGGATGATTCGTTCCGCCTAAAGATCGGCGATGAAATTTTGAGCCCGGTAGGTTACCTGAATCAGCTTGTTGAACGCGATGAGACCAAGGACGCGGATGCAGAATTCGAAATTACCGACTCCATCAACGAAGGCATTCTCGTATTTTCATACCGTGGCGAGACCGCCGAACTGCGTTTTATCATTCCATAATCAACTGGGGAGTTCGTGTTTGGCAGAAACGCGCCCAACCCTGCGCGCAGCCGACACGCTCCTCAACGCGCCTGAACCTGACCGTTAGGCAAATTGCCGGGTAGCAATGGAGGAGACGCAGTGATGGCTGAGATTCCCTGGAACTTCCGAATTCAACCCGACCCGAGCCGGGAATACTTCGTGGCTGCCACGAGTGGCTTGGAGGTTTCCTGGCGGAATCCGCGTAAGATCTGGGCCTTTCAGCGCTATACATGGCGCATTATTGAACAGTTGAACCGGTCCGCTGGCTGTGTTGGGTTTGCGCTGCGTGCGACCTTCAGGCCCTTAGAAGGCTCGACGATCTCAGTCTGGGAAGATATCGACTCGTTGCGGCGCTTTCAAAAGGAAAATCCACATGGGGACGCTGTGAAAGTGTTGGGTTCGGGTACGAAAGGTGGGTTTCAGTATGCACAATGGAAGAGCCGAGGCGAGGCGCTTCCACGCACCTGGGAGGAAGCGGAAGGTCACCTAAAGCCCAGGGAGCAATCCGCCTAACCGTCGCTCCACCGGACAGCGGCTACGCCGCTTAGGGACGCGCCGTCGGGCTTCAGGCTGGGATGTCGGTGAAATCTCGCCGCCTACCGTTGGGGCGGCAAGATAAAAAGGCTTCAGGTAATGGAACAGCAAATTAGAGATCGCTATCGTGACACGATTTTGCAGGAAGCCATGCACCGCTATGGCATTGCGAAGGACGAGATTCGATCCCTCGATGCCTTTGAGAGTTTCATCTACGCCTTCGAGCGCAGGGACCGCGGCTATATTCTGCGGATCGGACACAGTCTGCGCAAGAGTGAAGGGCTGATTCGGGGTGAAGTCGATTGGATCAACTATCTGGCAGACGGCGGCGTTTCCGCCGCAAAAACGATCCTGTCAGAAACCGGAAAACTTGTTGAGACCGTTGATGACGGGCAGGGTGGACAATTCCTGGTCACGGCGTTTGAGAAAGCGCGCGGTCAGCCGCCCTGGGACTTGTGGACACCCACGCTCTATGAGACATACGGGCAGATGCTCGGGAGCATGCATGCGCTGACTGAACAATATCAACCCGCCGAAGTGGCCTGGAGGCGTCCGGAGTGGGACGATGACCTGTTCGAATTGGTCGAGCACTTTCTGCCCGCTTCCGAAACTGTAGTGAGAGAAAAGTATCGGGCGGTGTTCGATCATCTGCACACCCTCCCAAAAGACAAAACGACCTATGGCTTGATCCACCAGGATGCGCACGGCAATAACTTTTTTGTGGACGATGCTGGTCGGATCACGCTGTTTGATTTTGACGATTGCGCCTATAGCTGGTTTAGCAATGATATCGCGATCGTGCTGTTTTATATCGTGCAGGATGCTGATGATCCGCCCACCTTCACGCGCGAGTTCATGACACATTTTTTGCGGGGCTACCAGCAAGCCTATCCCCTTGACCCGCAATGGTTGAAGGAAATCCCCGCCTTCTTGAAACTGCGTGAGATTGAACTGTATGCGGTGATGCATCGCGATTTTGATATAAGCAACATCGATGATGCGTGGTGCGCGCGCTTTATGCATGATCGCAAATATAAGATCGAGCATGACGTGCCCTACATCGAGTTCGACTTCGAGTCACTCTCCGTATACGGATGACAGAGGTGAGACGTCGCATGGCCGCCCAACCCCGCGAATTGTCGCAAGGAGACAGGTCTGATGACTCTTCGGATTGATCCTGAACAGAATGAAGTCCGTGCCTTGAAACAAGTCACGGATTGGCGCGGCAAACGCGTGCTCGAAATCGGTTGCGGTGACGGACGGCTGACCCGGCGGCTGGCGCGGCTGGGTGCTCAGGTGCAGGCGATTGATGCAGATGCCGCTCTCATCCGCGCGGCGCGCAAGGGCTTGCCGCAAAGTTTCGCGCCCCGTGTTCGCTTTCACGTCGGAAGCGCGGGCCGGTTGGAATACTCCAAGGGGGCCTTTGACCTGGTCGTGTTCTCGTGGGTGTTGTGATGAGTAGCACACCGGGGCATGGTTCATGCCCTTCACGAAGCCCGGCGCGTGCTCAAGCCCAACGGATTTCTTCTTGATCTCCGTCCCGCTGCCGTGCACCGCCAAGTCGGCCTCATGCGCGCGGGCCGGTATCGGCTGCTGGGCGTGATGCGCGAACGATTCGACGATGACGTTGCGGCCAACCGAGCCGTCGCTGAGGTGGTCCATGACGGTCTCTTCAAAATGCAGAGACGTGTCCGCTTTGAGTGCAATCGAACGATGGACAGCCTGGCTGAGTTTCGGGCCTGGTTAGATGAGTTTGTGAGCTTGAGCAAAATTCCCTCCCACAACTGGCTCTTGCAGAGGATGGGTCAGGCGCTGAGCGCGGAAGGCAGCCGGACGAAAATAGTTATCCGGGGACCGCTCGACTTGCGCGTGTTGACGAAACGGGACGCAAGCCTTTAGATCAGATGTCAGATTGGATTACGGATTGTCATTCCCGCGAAAGCGTCCCCAGGAAAAGCCTGGGGCTGAATCCAGCGGCGCGGCCTGGACACCTGCTCCCCATTTGTATGGGGACAAGCTTCGTGGGTGTGACGGATTGCCATATCAGCGGATAGACCTCGCCACTGTGGAGCAAGAACATGGATGTGTCACAACTCTTCCTGCAACGCTACGACCCGCTCTACAATTTCTGGCTTGCGGGTATGTGGGAGCGTGTGCCGGAAGACCTCATGCGCCAGCGGCCCCATCCGCGCGTCAACTCCATTGCCTGGAACTTGTGGCACCTCACCCGCGTTGAAGACGCCGGCTTAAACCGCTTTGTCACCGACCATCCCCAGGTTCTGAATGAAGGCCAATGGATGCAGCGCATGAACGTCCCCTGGCGGCATAACGGCTCTGAAATGACCTTCGCGGAAGTGGATGAACTGAACCAACGCATTGATCTGCCGGCCCTGCACGCCTATTCCGACGCGGTGCAAGCCCGCACGCGCGACATCGTCGGCCAACTCGACCTGGACAGCCTGGACGCCGTCATGGAGATGGAGCGCCTGCGCCTGATCCTCTTTGAGGAAGGACTGGCCCATCCAAAAGCCGCCGGGCTGCTTGAGAATTATCTCGGCTGGACCAGGGGGAAGTGCTTGATGAATTTCGGCCTGACTCATCCTTATCAACATGTCGGAGAGATTGGCGTCATCGCCAGTTTGCTCGGAGTGGAGTTCGAATAAATGGAGTTGATTCGACTGACAGTCCACCACGCGCGAACGATGCGATCCATGATTGGGCCAGCGGATCGCGCCGCCATGCGGCGAGAGAGAAGCGCTACGCGCTTCTCCAGCGCAAGCTTCGCTTGCGCCCGCGCCGAGATGCCTTCAGGTGCAAGCAAAGCGATGATGCTGGCGGCGCTCGAGGCCGCCGAAATTGAACTGCTCGCCACCCTCGCGGCCATCCCCGCCAAACGGCGGTCAACCCAGCCGGTGTGCGGGCATTGGACAACCCTTCAGCTCGTCGGTCATCTGGCGGATTGGGACGTTTACTTTCTCAACTGGTTGACCGAGCTATGCGGCGGTACATCGCTTGACCTGCACTACGACAACGACGGCGACCGATTCAATCAATGGCTGCAGGATCAGCGCAAGGGCCAGCCGTGGAAAAAGGTCTGGCACGACTTTCGAGAGAATCGCAGATGCTTTGTCGAGCGACTCAGGCAGGTGCCCGAGCGAAAGTTTCTCGCGAAACAGAAATCAATGCCTTACCCGACCATTTATCATTGCGCATGGTCGGCGCTGGAGCACTATCTCGATCACGCAGCAGGTGTGCGGCGTGAGGCAAAGATGGATGTGCCGGCTGAATTCCTTCACTTTCACGGTCCGTACACAGATTGATGTTTCCCACCCGCATTCGCTGACCCTGATGTCTGTAGATTCGCTGTACAACGCCGCCGAGTTGTACGACCTCGTTCACCTCGGCCCGTGGAAGGGCGAGGCCGAGTTTTACGCGCGGCAAGCGGAGCGCTGGGGAATGCGGGTGCTGGAACTGGCCTGCGGCACCGGGCGGC
>JBQTJD010000824.1:0-4874 GCA_052387475.1 Anaerolineales bacterium
CCCCTACCGAAGCTCCCTTCCTCGCGCCGCTGATCACACGGGAAATTATCTACCGACTCTGGATAGGAGAACAGCGTGATCGTCTCCGCCACATTGCGGCTCTAGGCGGCTTCACCCCCCACATCACCAGGGCCATTGAGCGGCTGCATAAAGACTTTGACCAACCGCTTCGAATCGACCGCATCGCGCACGAACTTGGGATGAGCGTCTCGGGGTTTCACCACCACTTTAAAGCTGTCACCGCAATGAGCCCCTTGCAGTTCCAGAAGCGGCTGCGGCTTCAGGAAGCTCGCCGTCTCATGCTCGGCGAGGGACTCGACGCGGCAAATACTGCCTACCGCGTGGGTTACCATGACGCCTCGCACTTCAACCGCGAGTACAAGCGGCTTTTCGGCGTACCGCCGATGCGTGATATGGAGCGACTGCGGGAAGCTGCCAGGCAAAACGGTGGTCTGGAAGCCAATTAGAGGCCGGTTATCGGTCTACTTGACTCGCCGCGACCATGGGCAAGTCCAAAGCTAAACTTACGATATTTCCATCTCCGTGAGAGTACTTAGGGATGGGTGCGCTTTTGATTTCAGTTGCCGCTCGCCGCCCTCACCTCATCCCGTAATCACTCGCAGCCCGCGCCATCAGCGCTGCGCCAATCACCAGCGCACGCTCGTCAAAGTCAAAGCGCGGGTGGTGGTGCGGGAAGTTCAACTCCTTGTCCGCATTGTTCGAACCGATGAAGAAATAGCAGCCGGGCACGGTCTCCATCATGTAAGCCATGTCCTCGCTGCCCATCGTGCGCTCGTGATCGGCCATGAGCGTCACGAGTTCGGCGGCTCTGAATGGTGGCGCTACTTTTGGCCCTGGCGCAGACCGCAGGCTGACTTGAATGCCTGCTCAAAAATAACGACCCAACCCTGGCCGTAACCGCCTTGCAGCATCTCAGCGTTTTTACCAAACGCCTCCCAATGGCTTTGAGTGAGTTCGACTCGCGCTCGCTCAATTCCCAGGGCGGTAAACCGCACTTCAACCAGACTTCGGGTTTTCACTTGTTCGCCCGGTTGGGGAATGTGGAAGTCCATACTGACAAAGTCATACGGGTCATAGATTCTGATCGTCCCCCACTCAACCTCTGTATTATCGGGGCCTATCTCGACGATCTTGCCGCCCGGCTTCGCTTCGACGCGTATCGCCTTCGCCGGCTCGCCGCTCATTGCGGACGTTGTGAACCTGCCCAGCGGCCACCAACTGCTCATTTCCAAAAACACCTCGAATGCCTCTGCCTGGCTGCAGGGCACTTCGATTGTTTTGACAATCGGGTTGAGCTTCATAGTCAACTATTTGTGTTTCTTGCGGCGGGTGATTTTTGCGGCATAGGCAGACAACGCCTCGGACCAGAAACTCTCGACGTACTGGCGCAACTCATCCAGTCCCTCGCGCTGGATTGAGTACAAGCGCCGAGTACCCTGTGGCTCAACACTGACCAACCTCGCCAACTCAAGCACCCTCAGGTGTTGAGATACGGCCGGCCGGCTCACCGGCAAGTCAGCCGCCAACTCACCGACCGTTCTCGGCTCATCCCGCAACGCCTCGAATATCTGCCGGCGGGTTGGGTCGGCCAATGCTGTAAACACTTCCGCGACAGCCATGACTCACCAAACCAATCAACTACCCTTCCACGGGTCAATGCTACATTTCCATTACTTCGGCGACGTCAATCGTGCCCATGTCAAGGAACGGGCATCCCTTCGCCAACTCAACAGCGGCCTCCAGGCTTTTGGCCTTCACGACAGAAAACCCCGTCAAGCGATTTGCCCCACCTTCGCCAATGGCGCCGTTGGCGCTGACGGTCTTGGACATTCCCAAAGGTGTGCCGGGGTTGACCACAGCGTCACCCAGGTCGCGGATCCAATCTTGAAACTTCGCTCGTCCTTTGGCGCCCTCTTCAGGACTCGCGGGCATTTTTCCATCGGAATAATATGCAAGGATGTAGTTAGGCATGGGTTTCTCCAGTTTCTCACTTTCAGGTTGAAATATGCTTGCGTGAACTCACATAGTTGCCGGCCGCTCGCGTACCGTCTGGGCCGTGTGCGTCTGCGTAAGTCGCGACTTATAGTAACCTGCAACTTACCGATAGTCAAGCGGCAATTTTCCTGAAGCCGCAGTCGTCTACCTGTCACAACAAACAGCGCACCCATCCTCGGGTGCGCTTTCAATTTCCACCACCCCTTTGGGTGGCCGCTCACTTCAATACGTAATCGGCGGCGGCCTGGGCCATCAGCGTCGCGCCGATTACCAGCGCGCGCTCGTCGAAATCGAAGCGCGGGTGGTGGTGCGGGAAGTTCAACTCCTGCTCCGCATTGTTCGAGCCGATAAAGAAATAGCAGCCGGGCACGGTCTCCATCATGTAAGCCATGTCCTCGCTGCCCATCGTGCGCTCATCCCCCACAACTTCAGTGACACCGGGCACCGTGCGAGCCAACTCACGCACGCGCGCCGCCATCCCGGCTTCGTTCACCGTAGCGGGCGTAATCTTCTTCAAATCCACTTTGGCCTCGCACCCCATCGCCCGGGCCACGCCCTCGCTAATCTCCACGATGCGCTGCAATACCATCTCGCGCACTTTGGGATTGAACGTGCGGATGGTGCCGCCGAGGAAGGCGGTGTCGGGCACGACGTTGAAGGCCTCGCCCGCTTTGAACACGGTGACAGAGAGCACCGCGCTTTCGAGCGGCGCCGCGTTGCGGCTGACGATGGATTGCAGCGCGCTGACCATTTGCACGGCGGCGAGTAGCGGGTCGCGGCCCTGATGAGGCGAGGCCCCGTGGCTGCCCCTGCCCTGTACGTGAATGTAGAACCGCTCGGACGCCGCCATCGCCGGGCCGTCGGTCGCCGCCGCCCATCCCAACGGCTTGTCGTTCCACAGATGCAGCGCGAGTGAGCGATCCACCTTCGGCCCGATCCGATCCATCACGCCATCGGCCACCATCGCCTCCGCGCCGCCCAAGCCTTCCTCCGCCGGTTGAAAAACGAACTTGAGTGTCCCTGCGATTTGTTGACGCCAGGGCGTCAACAATCGGGCCACCGCCAGACCGATGGTCGTGTGCCCGTCGTGGCCGCAGGCGTGCATCACACCGGCGTTCTGCGACACATACTCCGTCGTGTTGGTTTCGTGGATGGGCAGCGCGTCCATGTCGAAGCGCAGCAGCACCGTCGGGCCGGGCTGGTCACCTTCGAGTAGGCCGACCACACCGGTCTTGCCCACGCCCGTCGTCACCTCCAGCCCGAGTTTGTTCAACTCCTGCGCCACGATGCCGGCGGTGCGCAACTCCTGAAAACCCAGTTCGGGATGGCGATGAAAATCGCGCCGTTGGCCGCTCATCCACGGCAACAACTTCTCGGCCTCAGTATGAAAATTGATGGTCATGATTTGTATAACGATGGACGACGGACGAAAGACGAAAGCAACCGACTCCACTTTCGTCCTTCGTCGTTCGTCGGTCGTCAGTTAGCCGCGCCAGGCGGCGATGATAAGACACACCCACCCGGCGATGAAGGCTACGCCGCCGAGCGGGGTGACCGCGCCCAGCCAGCGCTGGCCGGTGAAGGCCAGGAGATACAGGCTGCCCGAGAACAACACGATGCCAGCGATGAAGAGCCAACCGGCAATCACGGGGAGTTGAGAATTTGGAAAACGGCTGACCGCCCACGCCACCGCGAACAGGGCCAGCGCGTGATACATCTGATAGCGTGCGCCGGTTTCGAAATTAGCCAGCATGCGCTCATCCAATCGCTCGCGCAACGCGTGCGCGCCGAACGCGCCGAGGGTGACTGAAAGGGCGGAGAAAAGAGAGCCGAGGATGAAGAAGAGACGATCCATAGCAGATGGCGAATGGCGGATAGCGGATGGCAAGAGTTTACCATCAGCCGTCTGCTATCGGCCATCTGCTATCAGCCAATACGCTCCACGCGCGGCCCTTGCGGCGTGTCCTTCACTTGCCAACCCAGTTCGGCGAGTTGCTTGCGCGCGGCATCGGCGATGGGCCAGTCTTTTGATTTGCGCGCGGCCTCACGTTCGGCTACCAGCGCGAGCACAGCGTCGGGCGGGGCCTCCGGCTCCGACGTGAGGGCGCGGGCCGACTGCACCTCATCCCAAATTGGCTGAGGGATATCGATATTAGTCATTGGCAATTGATATGCGCCCAGTTCGCGCATCGAAAATGACTCGCGGCTGGCCCACAGCTTTTGTGTGCGTCCCGCCGCGCCGTCGCGGATCACGGTCACCGAGCCGACGCCGATCACATCACAGGTCTCGGTCGCCCAATCCAAAACGAGGGCGGTGTGCTCATCAATGCCCACCAGCGTGTGACCGGCGGGCAGCATGTTGAGTAATTCGTCGAAGCGAGGCTGGCCCATGAAACAGCGGCTGGTGTCGAGGTCGGCCCCACCCTCGGCGTTGTTCCAGTGCGGGACGAAGATCAGGTGCAGACCGAACGCGTCGAGCAGGCCGAGGCCATCGCGCCAGTGCGGGTCTTCGCCGGCTTTGAAGATTTCGTACACGGGGATGAGGTGAGCGCTGGCGGCGAGCGTGGCCGCGCTGGCCAGCACGACCGCTGCGCCCTGCCGGTGTGCGGCTTGCAGCGTGTGCCACGCGCGCGTGTCGTGCAATTGGCGCACCGCATAAGTCGGGCTGCCCGCGCCCATAAACAGCAAACTCGCCGTCTGCATCGGGGCGACGATGTCGGGGTCGTCGGGACTGAAGGCGCTGCCGCGCCTGCGCGCCGCAATCACATCCATCACCGGCTTATCGTTCTGCAGCCGATGGCTGAGGAACTCAGCCACCCGGCCCGCCACTTGCGCCGAGTTCAATTCGAAGCCGGCCG
>JBQTJD010000825.1:0-6582 GCA_052387475.1 Anaerolineales bacterium
ATCGGGCCATTGTCGCAACCGCTCGCGCGGGTCGGTGAAGGTCTCGAAAGCCTTGAGCCGTTCACCCTCTCCGGCCAGCAAACCCGCGAGTGCTTCTTCAATCTGTCCGGCCCGCGCCTGCGCGCCGCGCAATTTCTTCTCCAGCGCAAGCTTTGTTTGCGCCCGCGCCCGCTCACCCTCGCGTCGCGGGGTTTCGCTGCGGGCGAAATCTTTGAGCGCCTGCTCGCTTTGCCGCACGGCTTCGCGCGCCAGCAATGCCTCGCGCCGTTGCTGGTCGAGCTGCTGGCGATGTATAGCCAGCCGGTCACGCAGTTGTTCGAAGTCGGACATCATTTACTCACTTACGTTACGCACGCAACGTTTGCCATCAGCCGCCAACACGTAACGCAGTGGAGTGTTGGTCGGCTGCATGGAATCGTTGGGCTGGTTATCCACTTCTCACCCGTGTCGCTTTCGAATCTCCGAAAAGTCCACGCACCAGTGGAGGGAGAGCGGGATACTCTAATGACCGGGCGCATCGGCCAACATGTACGACGCCTTCAAGGCCATCGTTTTCTTGTCTTTCAGCTCAATCTTGGAATTGGAGTAATATCCGACCTCTATGTCCTCAGTCGAGATTACAGAGTTAGAAATACCACCCTTCGACATAACACCACTAATACCCAGATGAAAGAAATGGTGACCCTTATACTTCGGGTAGTAGTTTAGCGCCGTGCTCCCGCTCAGGTAGGCGTTATATCGGATACGGACCTTCATCACGCCCCGGCTGGCAGAGAGTTCAGCTAAGACGGCCTCGCCAGGACCAAGTTCTACGCTCAAACCGCTGGTTGAACCCACCGTGATCGATTTTGACTCTTGACCTCCTACTCCCCACGATCGGCTATACGATAGCGAAGTCTCGCCTTTGGCATCGGCGCCGAGAAACTTGACACCGTACGAGAACTTTTGTCCGATCGAAAGTGTTCCACCCGTGCTCCAGTTGGATGACGTCGTATTATTCACTGACTCCGAGATAGAAACGGTGAAGGTAGCCTTCCGGCTGCTCCTATTCACGAATTCCTGAGTCTTAACTATTACCGGCTCCGATGTGATGCCGAGAATCTCCGCACTCTGAACAACCAGCACCACTTGAACCTGTGGCCATCGGTACCTCTTGTAAAGATCATTCCATGGTGTCGGGCTGCAAAGATACGCGTCACTTGGGCTCTTTCCGAAGTAAGCCTTGACGGCATTCTTGAGCTGTTTATCTCCAAGCTTGAAAGTTGTCCTCTCCTTTTTCTCGATAACATGCTGTACGCTTCCTGAAGCGTCTACGCTTGATGCCGATTTATCTTGACCGGCAACGATACTAATACTGATACCCATAATTAATCTCCTTTTTTAAGAGGGCTTACCCATGACTCAGGTGTTTCAAATTTGGTAACAGTTCACCTCGTGTCATTGCGAGGCCGTCAAGCCGAAGCAATCTCCGACTTGAATGTGGATTGGGGATTGCCTCGGGGTTGTCGCCCCTCGCAATGACACCCAAGGTGAACACATACCAATTCTGATCCACTTCCTTGTCCTTGCTGCCATGTTTCAAGACGTTTCTTTACATTTACGCTCTTAGGCGATTTCAAGGAGGTGGCTCGTCACCCTGAGCGCGCACTTTGCGCGAAGGGTCTCGACTGGCTGAAACGAGACGCTTCGTCGCTTCGCTCCTCAGCGTGACATTGACCTCCTTGATTCCAATTAAGAGCATTTTTTCTGATTTCAAAGCAGCGGCCCAACGTTCCGCGTTAGTTGCCGCGACCCCCGCGAAGGCGGGGGGAAGCGGTCAACTGCACGCGATTGTTGGCCGCCCCAGACGTCAAGCTAGGCGGCATCCTGGATCGCCGCGCCGATGATTGGCGCCAGGGCCTTCACCCAATCCTTGGTTTCCGACATGATTTGATAGACGACGTTTTCCCCCGAAAAGGCGTTGTTGTTCACTACATCAATGAAAACCCCCGACGCTTCGAACCGCAAGTTGCAGTGGAAATCCGATCCTTTGGGGACAGCCTGGCGCGCTATCTGGCGACCGGTGTTCAATTCTTCATACACGATCCAGTTCGTACTCCCAATCTCGGAGGTGTAGAACAACACTCCCTTCACTAGGCCTTGCGAAATGACTTTGAAGTGCTTCCCTTCAAAGTACCAGGGGATACCGCACCAATCCGCTTTGTAATGGGTGCCTTGCTGGAGGGCATGGTAGTGTTGGTCATCGAGAGTGAAAGTGGTTCCGCCACCGGCGAGGGCGCCATTATTCCGATCGTCTACAGATTTGAGATGCCAAGTGGTTCGGGCATTGTGGTAGATGTTGTCAATCCAACCGACGCTCATGATGGATATCCTTTCCGCTTCGGGCTCAGGGGTGTTCAGAGCTACAAGACATATATCGATGCCCTATCATAACTTGAGTTGCTGGCGGCCTAACTCTTAATTGGACGGAAAAGGTATCTACCCATAGATACAAGCATCTACATATAGATGCCGGACTGAAATTAAGGTTAGTCTGTCATTCCGAGCCGCGCCCTTCAACTTCGTTCAGGGCAGGCTTTTTGGCGGCGAGGAATCTCTACGTCGGGCCAGAGATTCCTCGCTTCGCTCGGAATGACACCACTCATGAATCAGGTGATTGGCTCCGGCGGCTTCTTGAGCATCTCGGCGGCGTGCACGGCCATGAGCACCGGCACTTGATAAAGGATGTAAGCCAGTTCCGCCGCGTGCGTGTCGGCCCGCCAGCGGAAGCGGCTGTCCTCGGTGTATTGTTCCCTGGCGTCACCGGGGCCGGGATCGGTGAGCGCCACGGCTTTCTCACCGATGCGCAGAAACGCGCCCGCCGCGTAGGTGTTCAACACATCCGTCCACGCCAGATCGTTCCAGGTATTCACCACGGTCTGCGGCGTCGCTTTCGGGAGGTCGAGGCCGAAGCGCGGCTCGCCGGGCCGCTCTTTGATGACGAAGAACCAGCCCGGGTCTTCCTCGCCGTTTACCACTTGCCCGCCGCGCGCTTTGTCTGCCGTCAGATCAAAGCCGAAGAAATAAATATCCGGGTCCACCTTCGCCTCGTACAACGGCGTCTTCACCAGATCACGCGGCGGCTTGATCTCCTGCTCAGGCGTGAGCGGGGCCAATTCGCGTGGCTTGGTCTTGTCAATCTCGCCGTCGCTCGTCCGCTCCCACGCCGCGCGGTGCGCGTAGATCACGGCCGTCGGATATTTCTTCAGCAGTTCGCCACGGATGACGAGCACCACTTCCTCTTCCTTGTCGCCCTGCGCCTCGCGGTGGTCGTGGTCGCCGAGCGCCGAGTCCTTCGACCAGCGGTGCAACTCCGGGATGTCGCGCAAGCGCTCGCGCACCATCTCGGGGTCAGCGGTCGCCTCGGCCAGAAAGCCGCGCACATCCCAGAACTGGCGGAAGTAGCTGCCGCGCTGATCGGTGGGATACTCGCGCCACAACAACTCGCGCGCGAACTCGTGGTTCAGCCCGACCATGTATGACTCGATGAACTTTTGATTGGTCTCCAGCAGCGTGATGGAATTGTTCTCGATCAATTGCACGTTCGGCAGAAACAGTTCGCTGGAGATGATTTTCAGCGGCTCATACATCGGCACGTCAATTTCGGGGTAGGCCATCACTTCGCCAAACGATTCCACCAACTGATCGCGCAGCCGCGGCGGGATGAAGAGCGTACCGAGCACGCGCGCCGAGATGGTGCGCTCCGGCTTAAGCCTGTCGAGCGTCGTCGCCGCGATGCTGTTCAAATTGAGCGGCTTGCGAACGATGATTGAGATCGTGCGCTCGGCGTCATCCACCGTGTACAGATTGCGCAACGAGTCTTTGAAGCGTTTGGCCTCGGCGCTGTCGGTTTCGCCGAGGGCCGGCGCTGTCCCCTGGCCGGGCACGCCGATTTTGAAATCGGGGCTGGCCGGCAACTCATCCACGCTGGCCGGTGTGCGGGTTTCGGGATGCAGGGCGCGGGCGGCGCGCGCGCGGCGCAGGATGTCGTCGAGCCGCTGGTAGGCCCACACCGCCACGCCGATCAACACGAGGCCGGCGACGAATCCCAGCGGCGGGATCACACACAACACCAGCGCAATCAACACCGCCAGCGCGAACGGCGCAAACCGCAGCCACGGGTAACGTTCGAGCAGTTCGAGCCACTCGCGCGGCAGGTCGCGTGGGAGGAGGTCATCGGCCACTTTTTCCTGCGTTGGCAGATTTGGAGCCACCACTTTCGGCGGGGCCGCCGACACCTCGCCCGCGTTGAGGCGCGCCAGCAGGTTGCCGGTGTTGCGGCTCGCATCAAAGCCGGCGCGCCGCGCCACCCGTCCGCGGGGCCGCAGCGCCTGTCGCATCGTCTTCGAGAGCACGACCGATGGCAGCGTGCTCGCCTGCACGCGATGATGGATCGTCAGCCCCTCGGCCAGCACGCGGCGCTGCACGGGCGCGGCCACAGTCAGGAAATGTTCAGGCGCGCGCTGCTGAATGGCAGTCAGTTCGCGCGCGTGCCACACCTGGCTCGTCAGCTTCGCCATCTGCGCGTAGCGGATTTTTTGATTCGCTTCGAGCACGCGGCCCACCTGTTGCCAGGCCGCCTCCATATAATTTTCCTGGTTCGTCTGCACCACCTCGGTGCCGAAGCCCGCTGCCGTGCGGTGGCGCGGGTCGAGGTTCAACTCCGGCGGCCACTTCTTCTTTTCCGGGTCGCCCTCGGCGGCCACCAAACGTTGAGTCTCGGAATGCCAGCGCCCGTAAATCGGTGGGACGATGAGCGGGTCTTCATCGGCCTCCACCGCTGCGCCGAGGCCGCTGCCGGCGTTCGCCTGATCGGCGGCTTGTCTGGCGTAGTCATCGGCCAGATTGATCAGCGCGGCCAGTGCAGTCTGAAAGGCGTGCGGATACGGTTTGCCCCACGCCTCGTGCTGATTGTATTCGTCGAGGTCGTCGTCGGAGAGCGTTTCGAGCGGCGCTCGCAGCGCGCCGCCGAGCCGGAGGATGCCGCCCAGTTCCAGTATGCCGGGCAGGTTTGCGCCCGGCGCCTGCACGTCCATATCGCGCCGGCCCACACGCGGGTCCACCGTGCGCGGCTGGAGCAGCCGCACGAGGTATTCAAAATCGCCGACCGTGCCGGTGCGGAAATACCAGCGGTGGTAATACGGAAAGAGCGTGTCATCCGCCCGCCCGGTGTACGTAGCCCAGGCGCTGTGCGTGGCGGTGGGCGCAGCTTCGGGAGTCTGGCCCAGCCCGGCCAACCGCCCCGACTCAAAGCTCGGGATGAGAAAGGCGTGGTAGCCGGTGTTCTCTTTGAGGATGCGCGGGCTGAGCAAACGCGAGTAGGCTTGATCGCGATCATCAGCCACCACCTGGCCGAGCCGGGCGGCCAGCGCGTTCGTGTCGTTCGGGTCAACACCCATTCCGCCGTTGACGTGCACGTGCGCCCAGGCCCACAGTTGATCGAAGGGCGGGACCTTCTGATCGGCGTTCGCCACTTCGATGAAGGGCAGAGGCCGCCCGGCGACGTTCGTGGCTTCTTTGAACTCGGTCTCTTCCAGCACGGCCAGCGCCAGCCACGGGCGCAACCGCTTGCCGTCTGGCGTGGGCTTGGCCGGCGTGTAGCGCCACGGGAAATCTTCGTCGTAGAACTCGACGAAGGGCATGTAGTTGGTTTCGAAGTTGGTGATCCAATGGCGCGGCTCGACGCGCACAATGGCTTTGGCCTCGATGCCGACGATGTCGCCCGGCCCGTAAAGCTGCACGGCTTTCGGCACCGTGACGATGTCTGTTCCGCCGCTGATCTTCTCGCCGGTGATTTGCAGGCTCACATCCACTGTGCCGCGCGTGGCCCCCGGCGCACCCGGGTCACTTTCGCGGATGAAGACGCCGAGGCCCTGTCGCGCCCACGGCAGAAACGAATACGCGGCGATGGGTTGCGTGCTCATGGTGTGCAATCAAAGGTCGACAGCCGCTCCTTCGACTGCGCGGCTTGTTGGAGTTCGGAGGCGCATCCTGAGCGGAGGCCCGCCCGCTGTTGGCGGGCCGCAGTCGAAGGAGCGCCGCTCCGCTCAGGATGCGGCTGTGCTTGACTGCTCGTGCGTGCATACGTGCTCATGCGGACTGGTTCACCTCCGCGTGCGGGATGACGTGAATGGAGTCAGCCAGCGCCGGCTCACTCGCGACCGACTCGGACATGAAGGCCTGCGCCTCGGCGTAGCTGGTGAACGTTGTCGTCTCAGCATAGGCGCGGTTGTCGGATTGGAAGGCGACGGTGTATTGATCGTCACTCACAGCAACCTTACTCGCGAACGGACGCAGCCGCTTCTCGTGGGCGAGTGAGGCCTCGGAGCGCGCGATGGCGGCGCCGGCGCGGAAGTGGACGAACAGCGCATCCCAGAATTTGAAGAAGCGGATACGAACGCGCTCGAAGGCGGTGTCGATGATGATGGTCTCGTAGCGCACGTTGCGCTGCGCTAATGGCCCGGTGGCCCACGGCTGGCCGGCCGCGCCCAACTCCACGCCGCTCTCCAGCGGCTCATAAGCCGGGGCCGAGAGCTTGGCCGC
>JBQTJD010000826.1:0-1636 GCA_052387475.1 Anaerolineales bacterium
ATCTGTTGGCGCTGGGCCTGGGCCGGGTGCAGCTTTCGGCCTACGAAGCGACCCCGCTAACCTATTTGCGTGGCCCGGCGCATACGCAGACTTATCAGCATATTGTGCAGACCTTTGGTTTGCCGGAACCGGTGCGCGCGGCGCTGCAAAAACAGGAACAGCCCGACCGCTACGACTATTACTGGAACCACGACTACAGCGAACGGGTGGAGGGCCTGCAACTCAACGGGTCGTTCATCAAATTGCGCTATGGCAATCGCAAGGGCCGGTATTTGATGGAGATGGAGATGCCGCCGCTGGCCGGCTCACAGCGTGAAGCCGTCGTGCGTTGGTTGAGCTTGCCCGCCACCCTCAGCGACATCGCGCGCGGAACCCCATTCACTCCAGCAATGCTCGAAACGTTGGCGTTGCTGCCGGCCTGGAGTGAGTGTAAGGTCGGCTTTAGCGCCAAAGGCAAAGAAGGCCTCGAACTTGGTGTGCGCTTTCTTTGTCGCGCGCTCACGGTTTACCCGGCCTATCTCCTCATCCTACGCGGGCTGGGCGGGGTGGAGGCCATTCGTCGCTGTATTGAATCAGAACTGGGTCAACGCCAGGCTGACTTTGAAACGGCTGCGGCGACATTGCCCGCCGGGCTGGCAGAGTTCTGGGCCGGCGCGTCGTTGCCCGAACTGCCTCTCCCGCATGAAGTCGCCCCTGGCGAGGGCCTCGGCGTCCATCTGCCGCCCGCTACCTTTTGGCAGAAGCCGGAAGACAATCGCCTGTTTATGGAGGCGCTGGCTCGCACATACAAAAACATCCCGCGCAAACTGGCTAAGCTCACCTTGCCACGAAGATGGTAGTCTGGTAGTCACATAGTCGTTTAGTCGTGTGGTCAATGCAGGAGCAACGCGCATGGCTATCCCCAAACTCACCGATGCGCAAATCAAAAGCTGGCTCGGCGCTACGTACGCGCAACGCGGCAAAAGTTATTTCAACGGCGGCCACGTCACCCACATGCGTTGGCAGGGCGAGACGCTCACCGGCCGGGTGCAGGGCAGCGAACGCTCGCCGTATCGTGTGGCGGTGATGTTCGATGGCCGCCAACTTGAGAGCGATTGCTCTTGCCCAATCGGCGGGCATTGCAAGCACGTCGCCGCGTTGCTGTACGCGGCCATGAGCAATCCGACCCGGCGGAAGAAGGGGCCGACGCTCGAAGACCGGCTGAAGAAACTCGCGCACGCTGATTTGCTGGCGCTGGCGACGGCCATGCTGGAAGAAGCGCCCGAACTCGAAGACTTTGTCGAGACGCAATTGATGGCGACGGGTGCGGCGGCGTTAGAGTCGGATGCGCTTGACGAGCGCGTGCGCCGGATTGTGATGCAACTCAACGATTACGACGCCGATTTCAGCCTGGCGCTGCGCGGTCTGGACGCTCTTGTGCAACGCGCAAAAACGTTCGTCGCTGAAAAACAAGGTGAACCTGCCCTGAGCATCCTCCACCCAGTGCTCACGGAAGTGATGTTGCTCGAACCGCCGACGTTTGAAGATGACCGGGTCTTCGACGCCGCTTACTCCGCCGCCGAGCAGGCTATTCAGTGCTGGCGGACTCTGCCGACCGAGGCCGAAGCGCGGGCAACGGCGTTGCGCCTGGTGTTTG
>JBQTJD010000827.1:0-1924 GCA_052387475.1 Anaerolineales bacterium
GAAGTCGAACGGGTGGACAGCGGCTATCGCAGCGCGATGAGCGTGCAAAGCTCGCTGGTCATGTATCCCATTTACGCCTACGGCACCGAAGAGCAGCGCAAAAAGTATCTACCCCGATTGTCGACGGGTGAGATCGTCGGCTGCTTCGGGCTGACGGAGCCGAACCACGGCAGCGACCCGGGCAGCATGGAGAGTCGTGCGCGCAAAGTCGAGGGCGGCTACCGGCTGCACGGCAACAAGATGTGGATCACCAACTCACCCATCGCCGATGTTGCGGTGGTGTGGGCCAAGGACGACGCGGGCGAGATTCGCGGCTTCATTTTGGAACGGGGCATGGCCGGCTTCAGCACGCCCAAAACTGAGGGCAAGTTCAGCCTGCGCGCCAGCGTCACCGGTGAGATCGTGATGGATGAGGTCTTTGTGCCGGATGAAAACTTTTTACCGAATGTATCGGGACTGAAGGGACCATTCGGATGTTTGAACAAAGCCCGCTACGGCATCAGTTGGGGCGCGCTGGGCGCGGCGGAGTTCTGCTGGCACGCCGCGCGCCGCTACACGCTCGACCGCACTCAGTTCGGACGCCCGCTGGCCGCCAATCAACTCATTCAACTTAAACTTGCGAACATGCAGACCGAGATCACGTTAGGCTTGCAGGGCGCGCTGCGCGTGGGGCGATTGATGGATGCGGGCCAGTCCGCGCCGGAGATGGTGAGCCTCGTCAAGCGCAATAGTTGTGGCAAGGCGCTGGAGGTGGCGCGGCAGGCGCGCGACATGCACGGCTGCAACGCTAACAGCGATGAGTTTCATGTCATCCGCCACTGCATGAACCTCGAGGCCGTGAACACCTACGAGGGCACGCACGATATTCACGCACTCATCCTGGGTCGCGCGCAGACGGGCATTCAGGCGTTTAGTTGAGGGAGTTTCGAGACCGCCCTCACCAGCGCAGCTTGACTGCGCCGCCCTCTCCCCTGAGGGGAGAGGGACCCGGCCCGACTCATTGCATGGAGTCCCCCTCTCCCAGCGGGAGAGGGGACAGGGGTGAGGGCGAGCCACAAAACAAAAAACCCCTCCGCCCATTGTGGCGCGGAGGGGTTGTCTTTCATCAGTCGCTATCGAGCAGTCGCAATTGATCGGTCAGGTTTTCTTCGAGTCGTTGACTGCCGCCTGCGTCCAGTGGGGATCTCGCCCAGCCGGATCACAAGCCGCAGCGCTTCGTTGACCGCTGCCTCATCTGCAAAAGCTGCTGCGACATCGGGCGCGAGCAACACAAGATTGGTGCCGGCCTTGTAACGCTCGGCATACTTTCCGCGGACACCCCTCTTCAGCAGTTGGCGCAGATCATATTTCGAACGCAATTCGTCACTCTGGTTGTGAGCAGCCTTATTCTTCATCGGTCAACCTTCGAGCCCACTACCTGCGTTTGTAAATCTCTCGCCGATGACCGAGGCTGTGTATGATGACAACAGACTCGGCATGAATGACTTCGTAAATGATGCGATAGTCGCCTTCGCGCAACTTGTAAAGTCCCCGCAGTTCACCTTTCAACGGAATAGGTTTGGCTTGGTCAAGATTGATAGCTAACCAATTGATACGTGCGACCAGTCGTCGAGCAATCGGTTTGTCCAGCGCCTCAAGCTCGCGGCTGGCAGTTTTTAGGAGCCGAACGGTGTACTCCGCCATCCATCAATCCAGCCCGAGGCGGGCAACGACCTCGCTCAGGGTCTCGCCCCGGGCACCTTTTGCTACCGCCTTTTTTTGGCGCAGCAACAGGTTTCGCATGGCACGAGTCATGATCAGGCCGGCATCCGGGTCGGCCAACAACTCCAGCAACTTGCGCTCAACGACTTCACCGATGAGCGACTCAAGTTCGTTGCGTGTCATCTGCGCGACTTTGGTAGCCACCGCCATCTCCTTCGCCTTC
>JBQTJD010000828.1:0-5468 GCA_052387475.1 Anaerolineales bacterium
CTCGCCGGCTGCCACACGTAGCAGCCCTTCGCAATTGCTCAACCCGGCATACAAAAACGCATCGCGCGTGCCGCCCAGCCAGTGCGGGGTCACCACGACGTTATCAAGGTTGAGTATCGGATCATCAGCCGGCAGCGGCTCGGTGTGGAAGACATCGAGGCCCGCCCCGGCGATGCGGCGTTCGGTCAGCGCCTGCACCAGCGCGGTGTGATCGACCACCGGCCCGCGCGCCATGTTGATGAGGTAGGCTGTCGGTTTCATCAGCGCCAGTTCCTGTGCACCGATCAACCCGCGCGTCTCGTCCGTCAAGCGGCAGTGCAGCGCGACGAAGTCCGACTCGCGCAACAACTCATCCATCGGGACGAGATGCACATTGACTCGCCGCGCCTGCTCGGGATCGGCATGTGGCGAGTAGGCGATGACGCGCATCGCAAACGGCGCGACGAGTTCGGCCAGCCCGCTGCCTGTATGCCCCAACCCCACAATCCCCAGTGTACGGCCCTTTAGTTCAAAGCCCATCACGCCCGCACGCAAATCCCAACGCCCCGCGCGCGCCAGCCGCTCCAACTCCATCAGTCGCTTACTCAGCACCAGCATGAACATCAGCGACGACGAAGCCGTGGGCAGGCGCATGGCTTGCGGCGCATTGATGAGCGCCACATCATTTTCAGTGCAGGCCGTCACGTTGATGCGGTCGTAGCCCACCCCGCTGCGCCCGATGACGGTGAGCCGCTCGGCCCCGTGTGCAAAGCTTTCCGGCGTGACGTAGCCGTAGATCGTCACCAGCCCATCCACGCCTGCAATCTGCTCCGGCGTGATGGTGCTCTGCCACGAGTCGAGGAAGCGGTACAAGATGCCGGGCGACTCATCGAGCGTGCCGAGGCCGATGTCGCCGTAGGCCAGTTCGCCATGTTCATTGAGGAAGTCGCGCGTGAAAACGACTGTGAAGGGATGGGGTGCGCTCATCCGTTGTCTCTTGCCCAGGCGAAGTAGCTTTGCAACGCCTCCCGTACGGGCCGAGGCGTCCATCCCAGTTCTTCACGCAGGCGGGAGATGTCGTAAGCGCCCCAGCGCGCCAGGCGATTACGCGGATCATAGATGATGTCAGCTTCAGCCTCGGGCACGACTTCCACTTGCAAGCCGGGTAAGACTTCGCGCACCATCTCGATCAACTGAGCGATCAACGTGAACTCGCCTTGCGCGACGTTGTACACCGCATGCTTGAGCCTGGGCGCGCGCAGCATGGCCGTCAACGCGACAGCAATATCGCCCGCATGGATGAAGTCACCGCCCGCCTCCAGCGCTTTGACCTTGATCGGGTGACCGGCCAAAGCTGCAAACACAATCTTCTTGGGGACACAGTCCACTTCACGCGCGCCCGTGTGCCGATCCATCGGGCCGTACACGCCGCTGAAGCGCACGATCGCCACGTCACAGCCAAAGAGTTCACCATATCGGCGTGTAAGCGCTTCAGACGCAAACTTGGTGATGCCGTACAACTCAATCGGATCAACGCGGCCAGCCTCGCGCACCAACCCATCCGGTGTGCCGGGCAATGGCTCACCGTACACCGCGCCAGAACTCACGTAGATGAAACGCTTGAGCGCGGGCAGACGGCGCGCGAACTCCAGCGCGTTCACCGTGCCCAACATATTGACCTCCAGAATGCGCCTTGGATCGGCGCGTTCGCGTTCCCCAGACGGCGTGATTGTCGCCCCATGAACGATGTGCGTGAGGGCGCGTCCGTCGAACGACTCCCACACGGTTGGATCGCTCACATCGGCGCGCACGACTCTCAGCCGGTCACGCACCGGCGCGAAGAAGCGCTCAACGGCCTCATCCCACAACATATCCAGCACTAACACCTCCGCCGCCGGATCGCTCTCCAGCCAATGCCGGGCGAGGTTACTCATCACAAAACCAGCGCCGCCGGTGATCAAGAGGCTCATCGATTCTTCCCCATCCAGAACCGCACCCGGCTGAACGCTCCATCGGCGTCGAACTCAAAGAAGTTGCAGTTATGCATGTCGTACACACGTCCATCTTTCATGTCGTCAAAGTAATCAAGTTCACACGCACACGTTCTGACCTCCGTGTCGAAAACCCAGTGTGTAGGCGCGTGTTGCATACGGTTGCAGTTGCCACAAATGTCAGCGAAGAACTGGTGCAGGCTCAGGCCGCTGTACACCGCGCCGTCCGAGACGCAGGTTAATGAACCGGTTTCGGCGAAGCAGGCCACCACCCCCTCCACATCGCCGCGATCCATTGCGGTGAAGTAGCGATTGACGGCATCGAGGTAGAACTGTCGGTCACGATTTGGCATAGGTATCTTTGGTGAGGAGACGCCCCACCGGGCGTCTCTACAAATGGCACTGCGATTACATCGCCGTGTAGCCGCCATCTACCGTGAGCTGCGCGCCGGTCATGTAGCTCGACTCATCGGAGGCGAGGAACACCGCTGCGCCCACCATCTCCTCCGGCTCTGCCGGGCGGCCCAGCGGGATGTGATCGAGTATCTTCTGCCGGTACGTCCACGTCTCCGCGCCATCTTTCTGTGTGGATTGGGTCATGCCTGTATTCGTCAGCCCCGGCGCGAGGGCGTTGACGCGGATGTTGTGTCGGGCGAGGTCAATCGCCATCGCTTTCGTCAATGAACGCCCGCCGCCTTTGGAAGCAAAGTAGTGGGCGCAATCCGGCTGGGCAACGTCGCTGACCTGCGAGGTGACGTTGATGATGCTGCCGCCGCCCGCCTGCGCCATGTGCCGAGCGACCGCTTGCCCGCAGAGGTACAGCCCTTTGAGATTGACCGACAGTACGCGATCCCATTCCTCCTCGGGCAATTCGAGGAAGTGGCGTACGGTGGCGATGCCAGCGACCGAGGCCAAAATATGAATGCGATTGTAAGCGTCGAGCGCCGCTGCCAGCATCGCCTCCACTTGTGCGCGCACCGATACATCCACTCTTGCTGCCGCCGCTTCACCGCCCGTTGCGCGAATGTCGTTCATCGTTTGCTGCGCGGCTATTTCGTTGATGTCCGCACACAGCACCCGCGCACCCTCACGGACAAAGCCCTGCGCAATCGCGCGGCCAATGCCGCTGCCGGCGCCGGTGACGATGGCGTTCTTGTCTTTTAATCGCATGGAGTTCGCCCTCACCCCTAACCCCTCTCCCGCTGGGAGAGGGGGATACGCTCGATGAAACGCCCACGGCCCGGCTGGCCGACGAACTGCCCATCCTGCACGATGACCGCGCCACGGCTGATGGTCGTGACGGGATAGCCGGTGACGGTGAGGCCTTCATATGAGCAGTAGTCGATGGCGGAATGCAGGCTATCGGCGGAGAAGGTGAACGTTTTGTGCGGATCGAAAAGCACGATGTCCGCATCGTAGCCGGGCTGCAGTTGCCCTTTGCGCGGCAGGCCAAAGATCAACGCCGGATTGGTGCAACATACCTCCACCCAGCGGTTGAGTGTAATGCGGCCTGCCCGTACGCCGAGGTGATGGACGAGCGCGAGCCGCGTCTCTATGCTCGACATGCCCTGCCCTGGTTGGCCCGGCTGGCGCGGACGCGGGCCGTGGTCAGTGGAGACGATGTCGAGCGTGCCATCGGCCAGCCCGCGCCACAACGCCTCCTGATGACGGGCTTCGCGGATCGGCGGGCCGACGCTCAGTGAAAAGCCGTGCTTGAGCGCCGACTCTTGATCGGCGCTGGTGTAAACGAGATATTGCACGCAGACTTCTCCGAAAACCTGTTGCCCGCGCGCTTTAGCCAACCGAATCTCGCGCACCCCTTCCTCACATGACTGGTGATAGATCAACAATCGCGCACCAGTGTGTTGGGCCAAAGCGATAGCCCGATGCACGGCCTCGCCCTCCATGACCGACGGACAGGCTGAAAGCTGGGAAGCGTAATCGTGTGGGCCGGGGCCGAGCCGTCGCCGCAACTCTTTGATAATGTCAAAGTTTTCGGCGTGCAAGACGGCCAGACCGCCGCGCGCTGCCACGACCTCCATCGCGCGCAGGAGAGTCACATCATTAAGTTGATAGCCTTCATAAGCCATGAACATTTTGATGGACGTGATGGCGCGATCAAAGATGGCGTGCAACTCGGGGATGCGGGCCGGGTCGGTGTCGCGCAGGGTGAGGTTGAGAGCGTAATCAATCACCACCTGCCCATCCGCATCTTCCTGTCGGCGATCCAACCCCTCGATCAGCGAAACGCCGGCGGCGGGCGCGGCAAAATCCACCACGCACGTTGTGCCACCATAGGCCGCCGCGCGCGTGCCCACGGCAAACGAGTCGGCGCCGGGGGTGTACAACGGCGCGTATAGTGGATCAGTAAGGTGTACATGTGCGTCAATCGTGCCGGGCAGCACATACAATCCGCGCGCATCAATTTCCTGCGCGCCACTCAAGCCTTGCCCGATGGCGGCGATGCGTTCACTACTTATGGCGATGTCCGTCGTGAAGGTAGTGTGGGCGGTGACCACGGTGCCGTTTTTGATGACGAGGTCGTAGGGCATAAAGAGTCGTCAACGAATTGAGTGGATTACACGGACAACTTCAGAAATCCGTTTCATCCGCTCAATCCGTTGACCCAAATTCGTGATGATGCTCAATCCACCACCGCGCGATGTCTACGCGGCGCATGAATTTAACGCCTGGTTTGTTTAACGCGTATTCGATAAAGTCACGCAACGCAGCAGCGCGCGCCGGTTGTCCCATCAGCCGCGCGTGCACGCCGATGGACATCATCTTCGGATGGGTTGCGCCTTCATCCCAAAGATAGTCGAGTCCTTTGTTGCACCACTCGGTGAAGTCGCCGGGGCTGCTGTAGCCCTGCGGGATGACAAAGCGCACATCGTTGTACGTCTTGGTGTACGGAATGACGAGATGGCGTTTGCCCAACACAGTCACGAAATAGGGCAGGTCGTCGTTGTACGCATCCGAGTCATACAGGAAGCCGCCTTCTTCGACGAGCAACTCACGTGTATTCACACTCGGGCCATAGCGTGAGTTCCAGCCATGGGGCCGCTCGCCCGTCAGCCGCTGAATGTCCGCCACCGCTTTCGCGATCTCTTCGCGTTCCTGCTCGCACGTCATCTTCCACAACTCCGACCAGCGCCAGCCGTGTGAACACGTTTCGTGGCTAGCGCGCGCAATCCATTCCGCGACGGCGGGGTTGCGGATGAGGGCCAGCGCGCAGGCGAAGACTGTGACTTTGAGATCGTACTGATCAAACAGCCGCAACAAACGCCACACGCCCGCGCGGCTGCCGTACTCGTACACAGATTCGGAAACCAAATCGCGCTGCGGCGCGGCAATCGGCTCGACGTTGTACTCGGTGAAGCCCTCGTTGCGGTCATTGCCCGCGACTACCGCATATTCCGCGCCCTCTTCATAATTGAGCACGAGGTTGACGATGACGCGCGCTTCATCCGGCCAGCGCACGCGCGGCGGGTTTGGCCC
>JBQTJD010000829.1:0-3298 GCA_052387475.1 Anaerolineales bacterium
TAACATCGCCGTCTGATAGACCCTCTCTGGAAAGCCTGGCCCGAGTTCGCGATGGCCGGCCATTGCCAGACTGACAATCTTGTACGTCAAGTCATCATAGGGTGTTTCAACTTTCTTCATCATCCGTTCAATCCTTCTTGCAATCAGTTCAATCCGTTGATTACTCTTTCCCCGAGGGCTTGAAGAAATGGTCGGCCAAGTTGCTCGGAATGGCAATTTCGCCGAACTGGGTTTCGTACTTGCGCAGATTGTCGGCCAGCGCACGCAATAACAGTTTGGCGTTGAGAGGCGTCATCAGGATGCGCGCGCTCACTTTCACCGTGGGTATATTTGGCAAGGCCCGCGCAAAATCCATGATCACTTCCGAAGGCGAATGCGTGATGAGGACGAAGTTGCTATAGATCGCCTCCAAATTCGACGGCAACTCAATGGCCATTTGTTGTTGCGGTTGTGGCGAGGGTGGGGGCGCAGGCTGTTCCGACATGAAAGCTCCTTGGGCGGTCGCACACCGGCGTTGAGATTATAACGGCGGGAAATGGTTTGCGCTTGTCGGGCGAACGAAACCAGCCGTCGGCGGCCAATCTCAAATTGGCAGCGACGGCTGGTTGTGCGATGACACATCGCCTGCGACTACAAGTCGCTCCTACGGGTTAGAAGGGGATGTCCTCACCGACGTCTTCGACGGGATGCTGCTGCTCGCCATCGGCCATGCCGCCAGCGGGCGCAGCGCCGCCTTCACCGCGCGAGCTGAGGAATTTCACCGTGGACGCGGTTACCTCAAACGAGGCACCGGTGGTGCCGTCCTGACGAGTGTAGATGCGCGGGCCACCGGTCTTGGGGTCGCCGCTGACGCGGCCTTCCACGTACACCTTGCTGCCCTTTTTGAGGTAGGTGTTTACGGTTTCGGCCATCTTGCCAAACGCCGAAACGCGCCACCACAGGGTACGCTCCTGAGGTTGGCCGTCCTGCCCGGTCCATTTTTCAGTTGTCGCCATGCTGAAGTTGGTGACTGCCTGACCGCTGGGGGTGTAGCGCATCTCCGGGTCGCGGCCGAGGTTCCCGATGAGGGTGATCTTGTGGTACATCTTTATTCCTTTACTCAGCGGTGCTGTTTGGAGTTGCAGGCCGGGTTGCCTGTATGTGTTCCGCTGAGTGCTACCCGATAATACGACTCAATAGAACAAATGTCAACCGCTATATTTTGGCATCTGCTCTTCGATTTGCCTGCATATTGGACGCTCACTCAAAGACAATGCCCACTACCGAGACCACCGAAGTGTTGTCCTCATCCGCCGGGCAACTGTCGTAGCCCACCTGCTCCCCCTCCGTTGCGCCTAAAAGCTGAAGGGCGAGATAGGTCGGCGAGAGGCCGCACACGTTGTTGGCATTGTGGACGCGGGCCAGCGCGTTATAAAAACCCTCGGCGTCGCCTGCACACAGCCGGTCAACGAGCAGGTCGTCGTCGGCTTTGATGCGGGCTTTGCCTTGCACGTCGAGCGGCTCGCCCTCAAACGCCGGGCCAATGTGCGCGAGGTCGCCCGAAGACACGACCAGCGTGCGCCGGCCTGCCGTCTCGCGCTTCAAGGTCTCAATCAAAACTTGGAGGGTGGGGTCGGTGAGTGGTGAGACCTCGCGCTCGATGTATTCGGCGAACGAGCCAGTGAGGATGGGGACGATTTCGACCGGCTGCCCGCCGCGCATGTGGTGGAGCCACACCGCCACCAGTTCGAGCGAATGCTCACCGCGATGGCGCAACTCGCCCGCGAACGCATCCGGCCCAATCGCTTCCGCTAGCGAATCGACAATGCCTTGCGCCGTGGGCAGCACGCCAAATGGCGTCGCGTAATTTTGTGGCGAGAGCGTGAGGCTGCCGGCTGAGTCAGAATGGTGATCGGTGCCGAAGATCACCACAAGATCGGCGGCCCGCGCCGCTGCCGCCGCCCGTTGCCACGTCTGGGCGTAGACTTGCCCGCCGCGCGCGTAATCGATGTGGGGGCTGAGCAGGCCGCGTATATTTGCATCGCCAGTACGGCCATCGGTCTGCGCGAGGTAGCCATCGAGCACGCGGCGCAATTCGGCGGGATCAGCGGGATAGACACTCCCGGCGCAATTCATCGGGCGGAAGGGGGCGGCGCGGAAAGCGGCTACCGCGCCGGCTTGCGCCGCGCGGTAGCGGTCGTTCTCCAGAAAGAGCGCGCCGTCCAGCGCGGTCAGTAGTTCATCCACGACCCCATTCTCAAAGTGCGCGCCGAAGCGAGCCGTAAGCAGCGACCGCATCGTAGCGACATCGTGCGTGCCGTCGCACAACGCCAGCGCCGCGCCAAGCGGCGCGGGCACGAGCAGCATCTGTTCGCTCAACTGCAGCGGGTCACGCAGGAGGAAATAGCGATGACCGTCTTGCCGATGGGGGCGGATATCGAGGGCGCGCAGGCGAGGATAGAGCATTCAGTTTGCGTACAGGGTGGGGGTTGCGAGTTGGGCGCGGACTCGATCCGCATATCGATTGGCTTTAAGTTGCTCGAAGAGGGCCAACGCGGCGCGCAAGTGTTCGTCGGCGCGTTCGATGTCGCCGGGCTGCTGGCGTTTGCGATAAAGTTCGGCGCAACCATCGCGCAGGCGGGCCTCGAACCAGCGCGTCTGCAACTTCACCGCCTCGGCCACCCCGGCTTCGAAGGCCGTGACGGCCTCACCCTGCTCGCCAAGGGCGGCACGCAATTCGGCTTCGGCCCAGCGGAGTTGCATGGGCGCCATCATCTTGGGCGGCTCACCCGCAATGTGGCGGGCCTCCACTAAAGCTTGTTGGCTCGCCTCCATATTCCCAAGTCTTGCCCATGCCATCGCCAGCATGCACAGCGGCCCGACTTCATCGCGTCCGATCCGGAACTCCGTGTCGGCCAGGAGCGATTGCAGCCTGTCGATCACCAGTTGCCATTCTTGTGTCTCCAACCGGATGACGACCTCGGAAAGCTGGATGTGATGAAGCTTGATGTATTTCGACTTGCCGCCCAGTTGCTCAGCATGGGCCAGCACCTGCTGCAACAATTCCAGCGCCGCCTCCCACTCACCGCGATAGGTGAGCAGATCCACTTCGACCGCATCGGCCATCAGGTTGATGGAATGCGCATCCGGCAGAGTCCGGGCTTCCTGCCGGGCGGTTTGCAGCGTGCGCTCAACCATCTCAAAATCGCCAAACAGCAATGACGCTTCCTCGGCGCTCAGCAGCATTTCCAACGCCACAAACGTTTGCCCGATGCGGCGATAGAGGTCGGCGGCGTGTCGCATGAGGTGGCGTGCGCGC
>JBQTJD010000830.1:0-4147 GCA_052387475.1 Anaerolineales bacterium
CCAGTGGGTGCATTTCTCAATAGTGGCCGGTTTGCTCCAAGCCCGCGTCCTCGCGGGCGTTCTGGCAGCACGCCCAACCGCGAGGACGCGGTTGGGGAGCGGGCGGCCAAAAATGTGAAATGCACCCCACCCCAGTCCCCTCTCCCCGACGCGCTTTTCGTCGGGGAGAGGGAAACTCAACGCGCGGATATAATCGCCGCACATGCAAACTCGTGTCATCCGTATTGAAGCACACAATCCGGACACCATCGCAATTCAAAATGCCGCCGATGTGATTCGCGCGGGTGGATTGGTGGCCTTCCCGACGGAAACCGTCTACGGATTGGGAGCGGATGCGTTCCGGGCCGACGCCGTGCGCGGCATCTTCGCGGCGAAGGGTCGCCCGACCAGCGACCCGCTGATCATCCATCTGCAAGAAACGGCTCAACTCGACAACGTCGCTTACTCCATCCCCCCACTCGCGCACGCGTTGGCTGAGGCGTTTTGGCCCGGCCCGCTCACGCTCGTGTTGCCGCGCCATCCACGCGTGCCGCCGGAAGTGACCGCCGGGCGTGAGACGGTGGCTGTGCGCGTGCCCGCACATCCCGTTGCACATCAGTTGCTTTTGGCAGCCGCTGTGCCCATCGCCGCACCAAGCGCCAACCGCTTCAGCCGCCCCAGCCCCACCACCGCACAGCACGTGCTTGATGATCTTGAAGGATTAATTGATTTGGTATTAGATGCAGGGCCGGTCAACATCGGCCTCGAATCAACGATTGTGGATGTGACTCAAACGCCGCCCGCCATCCTGCGCCCCGGCGGGTTGTCGCTCGAGGCATTGCGGGTTGTCGCGCCGGACATCGTCGTGCGCGACCGCTACCTGCACACCGAGATCGCTGCCATTGCGCCGGGGATGTTCCTCAAGCACTACGCGCCGCGCGCCGAACTGCGGTTGTTCGAGGGAGAACGCGAGGCGGTGCTGGCGCACATGCGCACATTGTCGGAGGCTGGCGTAGGGATATTGGCAACCGATGAGGACGCGGAGGGATTCGCGGACGTTGAAACCGCCGTCGAGCGGCTCGGCCCGGAGGCTGAAGTGGAGGTGGTGGGCCGCCGGCTATTCGCTGGGCTGCGGGCGCTCGATCAGCGCGGTGTGCGCGTCATCCTCGTCCGGTTGCCCGCGCGCGAGGGTCTGTGGCTCGCCATCCGCGACCGGCTGTATCGCGCGGCGGAGGGGCGCGTCACCCGGGTGACAGCATGACCACCAAGCCACCTGTGCAACCGCCGCGCCTGCCCCGGCAACTGCGGCCCGATCCGCTGACCATGCTGTCAGACGAGGCCGAGTATTCGGAACTGGCGGTGACGGGCATCGATCTCACCGGTCAGGTCGCCAATGCCGTCATGTTCGAGGCCAGTCATTGGCGCCAGAGCATTTTCCAGCAAACTCGCCTGACGAAACTGCGCGTCGCCGACGTACGTTTTGAAAACTCCGATTTCTCCGCGGCGGTGTGGGAGCACGCCCGACTGCGGCGCGTTGAGTTCGTCGGCTGCCGGCTATTGGGGATACAGCTTCTCAACGCCGACCTGGGGGATGTGCTCTTCAAAGACTGCCAACTCGAAGGCGCGACCTTCGCCTCCGCCCGCGTTCAGCCAGCCTATTTTGAGAACTGCATTTTGCTCGAAGTGTAATTTGAAACTGCCGACCTCAACGGCGTGAAGTTCAAGAAATGCGACCTCACCCAGGCGGATTTGCGCGCGGCCAAACTGAAAGGCGCTGATTTACGGGGTTGCATCATCAACGGTCTGCAAGTGGGCGCGAAGGAATTGCAGGGTGTGATGATTGACCGGGCACAGGTTACTCAGGTTGCCAGCCTATTGGGCCTCATCGTCAAAGACGACGATGCGATTGAATGACTCGACTCTAAACACAACCCGGATTAGACAAGCTCAAAGCCCACGGTCGGAAGAGCATCCAACCTGAACGATAGTGGCTCCGAGCCTTATCGGCTGGTCGTCGTTGGCGACCGCACCTCAATCGTCACCGTCAACTGCCCTTTGTTGTCGCCGAGCAAATCGTCATTGATGCGGAAGTATAGCCGCCCGGCCTCTTGCACTACCATCGTCGCGCCTCGGCCCACATAGAACGGCGTCCCCTCGCCGATGCGGCCCAACAGCACACCGCCATCCGCCCCGCTCATGGGGTAGGTCGGCACGGTGACAGGCCGCCCACCGCCCTCCGGCCCGTGCAGGCCCACGAATGGCGAATACTGCCACTCTCCCGTCGCACGCAGGGTGATGACATCGCCCTTCTCCACGTCCACGCCCGCCGATTGCCACTGGCGATACGCGTACACCCGGTTCGGGCTGAGGCGCCCGTGCGGGCTCGGCGCCCACGTTTCGGGCCGCAGCATCAGCGCCGCGCCGCACAGCGCAATGGGCGCGAGCAGCAGCCACAGGGGTGAGCGCCATACTCCAGTCATGCTTGCGCCTCGCTAATCACAGTTCGGAACGCCAATGAAACAGGGAAACTGGTCAATCAGGATACCTCCCCAAAACATCGCAATAACGGCCAATAGTACGACCCTGAACAAGAGGAGAATTGGCTGCGCCGTGAGGGTGTTTCCCGCTCGCACATCTCGCACGATCGGCATCAGGATGATGATGAATGCGATGGGCAAAAGCCACAGCAGGCCAAATAACACGGAAAGGCTGAGGATATTTTGGGGGTTGAGGGCGCCCGGCCTGTTGACGATTTGGAACATGAACTCCAGGATTATGAACGGAAGCACGAGGATCGAGCTGATGATCACCGGTGCTCTGAGGCTGATGAAAACGTTTCTCATAAAGTCTCCTCGTGTGATTATTCGCCGAGCAGCGAGGGCAAGCAAATGCCCACCCTAGAGAACTCCGTTGAGCACGCAGAAGCTCAGGGTTGCGCCGTCGCTTCGGGCGTTTCGCGCAGTTCGAACACCGGCGCTGCCCCGCCCTGGCTGATGATCCATTTACTGTTGCTCTTTAATTCTTGTGCGGTGAGGTAGTCGAGGTACTTGGCGGCGATGTCGGGCTGTTTGCTCAACTCGCTCAGTAGCAGCCGCACCGATTCTTGTTGGGCGATGGCGCGCTGCTTGATTTGATAAGCCTCGGCGTCGGCCTGCTTCTGCGCGGAGTAGAAATCGGCATCGGCCTGCACACGCTTTTGCGCGGCTTCGGCCTCGGCCTGCTCCTGGCGCTGCACAGCCACCATGCGGTCTTCGATGGCCTGCACGACGTTGGCCGGCGGCTCGGCGCTCTGAATCTGCACGGTGACAAATTCCACACCGTATTGCTCTTCCTTCGTGCGCAGTTCGGTCAGCATGTTTTCGTTGAATAGCGCGCGATTGCTCATCATGCTCGTCATGCTCTGCGTATTCACCACATCGCGCAATTTGCCTTGCACGAACTCGAACAGGATGCGTTCGGGGTCATCGACGTTCAACGCGAAGTTGCGCGGGTCGGTGACGCGATAGGTGTATTGCAACGATACCACCATCGACAGATTATCGGCGGTGACGGCGTTGATGCGTTCGACGTAACCGAGCCGCTCGTTGACTTTGACGAGGATGACGGTATCGACCAGTGGGATTTGCGCGTGCCAGCCGGGATCTTCCACGGCGATGAACTGCCCGCCGCGCAGGTGCAGGCCGCGCTCATATTCATGCACTTTGTAGATAGTGCTCTGCGCCACGACGAGCAGCACGGCCAGCAGCGTGAGAGCGGCCAGCACGATGACAGCCAGGCGATAGAGCAAGTCGAGCCGGCTGAAAATAGATCGGGCCGGGGTGATGGGGGGTGTAGTAGTTGTCATACCGAATAGCTCCTTGTAGGCGTTGATGAGTATGACGACTCAATCGCATTTTCGGTGACAGGCCAAGCACTTGGGGTGCATTTCTGGAAAGGGGCCGATTTGCTCCAAGCCCGCGTCCTCGCGGGCGTTCTGGCCGGACATCCGACCGCGAGGACGCGGTCGGGGAGCGGGCGACCAAAAATCTGAAATGCACCAAGCACTTGCGTGCCGAGACTGAACTGACAACGGACTGGCAGCGGACGAACGGACTAAAACGGACGAGGCGCATCCGCTCTCATCCGTTCGTCCGTTTCGATGTCCGTTGACAGATAGTCAGCGCACCAC
>JBQTJD010000831.1:0-4565 GCA_052387475.1 Anaerolineales bacterium
ACCAGCAATATGCGGCTGGCCTCCGGCATCGCGCCGGTGCAGCGGATGCGGGCGGCGGGCGTGAAGGTCGGCCTGGGGGTGGATGGCTCCGCCAGCAACGACGGCTCACATCTGCTGGCCGAGGCGCGGCAGGCGATGCTGCTAGCGCGGCTAGGGCTTGCGGAAGACGAACGACGACAGACGACAGACGGAAGCGGCAAAACGCATAGCGTTTTGCTTAAGCGGACGACGCGCCGTCCGCCGCTTTCGTCTTCCGTCGTCCGTCCTTCGTCGAGTCAAATGACCGCCCGCGAAGCATTAGAGATCGCCACGCTCGGCGGCGCGGCCGTGCTCGGGCGTGATGACATTGGTTCGCTCGCGTCCGGCAAATGCGCGGATTTCTTCGCGCTCAATCTAAACCGACTGGAATACGCCGGCGCGCTGCACGATCCGGTGGCGGCCGTGCTGTTCTGCGCGCCGCAACGGGCCGACTACATGGTGATTCATGGGCGAGCCATCGTGAAAGACGGCCAGCTCGCCACGGTCGAGTTGCCGCGCGTCATCGAACAGCATAACCACCTCGCCCGGCAGATGGTGAACGGCGATTAAGCTGAGACCGAAGACCGACTCCACGTCGGGCTGGACCGAGACTATAATTTCACTACTCCGTTCTGGGCATGGCCCACGTGTTTGCGCTAATATCAGGAAACTCACTCACTTCAAGTACAGGCGACTGTCACTGGCTGAGAGCGGCCAGAATGTCATAGTTTCGCAGCCAGTGACAGTCACCTAATGAACTTTGACGACTAACACCGGCAATCATCGTCACACTGGAGTCGAGGCTTCAGCCGGGTCCTACAGTTCACCGGCTAAAGCCTCGACTCCAAGATTACCGAAGTGAACGTCAAAAGTCATAAGAGGAAACACCATGGTCACTGTTGGTTTGTACTACGATGTGCTGCCGGGCAAAGAGACCCTCTTCGAGGATAAAGTCGAGCAAGTCATCGGCGTGTTGAGCGGCAACCCCGCCCACATCAAAAGCTTCCTCTATCGCCGCGTGCACGAGCCGAATTCGTACGCCATCATCTCCGAGTGGAATTCACAGGCTGCCTTCACGAGCTTTGTGCGCAGCGACATCTTCCGCCAGGTCACCGACTGGGGCAAGGCCGAGGTGTTGCAACATCGCCCCAATCACAAAGTCTACGGCCACGAGCGCGACTTGCGCTAAAGTCATCAAATCAATATGGATACTTCAATCCTTCCGGCTGCCCCGGCCGCCACAGCGGTTGACGGGCGGTTTCGAGTATGGCAATTGTTGCGGCTGTCCACGTTTCAAATCGGCTCGGCGCTGGGCGATCTGCTCGTCACCAGCCTCTGGAACCGAATCATGATCAGCGAGTTGGGGATGCCGGCTGGGCCGGTGGGCCTGCTCATCGCGCTGCGCTACCTCATCGCCCCGCTCAGCCTGTGGGCGGGGCATCGCTCCGACACGCGACCGCTGTGGGGTCTGCGCCGCACGCCGTACATTTGGCTCGGGCGCGCCTTGATCGTGCTCTCGTATCCACTGCTCCCGCTCAGCCTCAGCCGCTTCGGCAGCAGCCAGGGCGACGTGCTCGGCTGGATCGTAGCCTTCATCTGCTTCGTGATGTACGGCACGGGCACCCTGCTCTCCGGCAGCCCGTTTCTCGCGTTGGTACGCGACTCGGCGCCGCGCGAACGACGCGGCGTCGCCATCAGCATCATCGAGACCGCCCTCATCATCATGTTCCCCATCGCCAGCATTGCCCTGGGCCGGGCGATGGAAACGTACAGCCTGCAACAATTCTGGGGTGTGACGCTGACGGTGATGGCAATCAGCGGCTTCTTCTGGTTCTTCGCCGTGGTGGGGGTGGAGCAGCGACTGACGGCGGCCCGCCACAGCGCAGAGCAAGTGGCCTTCAACTTCGCCGCCACTTTTCGCAAAGTCTGGCAGGATCAGGCCACGCGCCGCTTTTTTGTTTTCCTTGCGGCAGCGACACTCGCCGCGTGGATTCAGGAAGCGATCCTCGAACCGTTTGGCGCGCAGGTGCTGCAACTCGACGTGGGGCAGACGACGCGCCTCTCCGCCTATTGGCAAACCGCGACTCTCGTCACGCTCATTGGCAGCGCCGTGTGGCGGCGCAAACAACCGCCGGAGAATCAGACACGTCTGGTGCAGGTGGGCCTCGGCCTCATGGCCGTCGGCATGGGGGTGATTGCCGGTTCGGCCTTCGCGGCGCAATTGAGATGGCTGCAAATCGGGCTGGTGATATTTGGCGCGGGCTTTGGCTTTTATACCTTTGGCGGGTTCAGCCTGCTGGTGGCGATGACATCCGACGCCGACGCCGGCATGTATCTCGGGCTGTGGACGATCTGCGTGCTGCTCTCGCGCGGCCTCGGCATCGCACTCGGCGGCGTGCTGCGCGATGTCTTTCACGCCCTCACTGGCTCGTACGAAATCAGCTACGGCGTGGTCTTCGGGCTGGAAGCGGCTATGCTGGCCCTCGCGGTCGTGTTGCTCATGCAGGTGGATGTGGTGAGCTTCGCACGCCGCGCAGCCCGCGCGGGCGAGGCGGATACCTCCATCACCGCCGGGATATGAGCCGGCGATTGTGTCAGCGGCTCAGGCCCGATGCATATCCGCCAGCGCAGTGAGTGCGGCGAAGTAACCGCACATGCCGTGCACGCCTCCGCCCGGCGGCGTGGACGATGAGCAAATGTACAAGCCCTTCACTGGCGTGCCGTAATGAGGGAAGTGAACGGCTGGGCGTGTGTACAACTGCCGGATGTCCTGCGCGCCGCCGTTGATGTCGCCGCCGATGTAGTTCGGGTTGTAGCGTTCCATCTCCGTTGCCGTTCTCACCGACTTCGCCAGGACCAAATCCCGAAAGCCCGGCGCGAAGCGTTCGATCTGCGCCTCGATCTGTGGGCTGGTATCGCGCGTAGAACCGTTGGGCACATGGCAATACGCCCATGCGGTGTGCTGACCCTGCGGCGCGCGTGTGTCATCGAACAACGTGTGCTGCGCGAGCAACACATACGGGCGCTCGGGATGTTCGCCGCGCCACACCGCGCTCTCACCCGTCGCGATCTCATCGAACGTGCCACCAAGATGAACGGTGGCCGCGCGCGCGCACTCCGCCGACTTCCACGGGATGGGGCCGGAGAGCGCGAAATCCACCTTACACACACCGGGGCCGTAGCGGTAGTTTTCCAATTGACGTCGGTAGCCGTTCGGCAAACGGTCGCCGGCGATTTGAATCAGTTGTCGCGGAGTCACATCGCATAGCACCGCGCGGGCCGGAGGCAACTCGCTCAACGACTTTACTTCGTGGCCAGTCTCGATCTCCCCACCCAGCGAACGCAAGTGCGCGGTCAGCGCCTCCACGATTTTTTGCGAGCCGCCTTTGGCAAAGGGCCAGCCCACGGCGTGCGCGCTCGAGGTCAGCACGAGACCGTACGCCGCGCTGATGAGGTGCTCCATCCGCAACATCGAATGCCCGGCCATCCCGGCGAAGATCGCCCGCGCGCGCTGGCCTTTGAAAAGAGTCTGCGCCAGCATCCGCGCCGGCCACAGCGCCCCCAGCCCGAAGCGCGTCATCAGAAACAAGTTCTTCGGCGGGAACGGCAACGGGCCAAGCAGGTCGTCGGCCAGACGACTCCACTTCTCCACCAGCGGCGCGAACAAGCCGCGATACGCAGCACCATCCGGCCCGAGCGTCGCTGCTGTGGCATCCACGCCTTTGAGCGGATCGTCCACGCAGTATTCGGCGATGACGGGCGGGCCATCATCCAACGGATGCGCGAGCGAGGCGGAGGGATAGACCCATTCGAGGCCGAAATCGTTTAACGGCAGTGTTTGGAAGAAAGGCGAGGTGACGGCCAGCGGGTGGATGGCTGAGCAAATGTCGTGCGTGAAGCCGGGGAGCGTCAGTTCCCCCGTACGGCACCCGCCGCCGACGGTGTCTTTGGCTTCGAGCACCAACACCTTGAAGCCTTCGCGCGCGATAGTGATGGCAGCGGCCAGACCGTTCGGCCCGCTGCCGACGACAACGGCATCGTAGCTAGTCATGGGATGGATTGTATCGCCCGCCGTTTGCGATTGTTCGTCGCCGGTCCTTCGCCGGCTTCAACCATACGCTCACCCTCTCCGGTTGCAGGGTGTCGTCAACCACTTCCGCCAGCCGGGTCGTGAGCTTATCCAAATCCGTTTCGTCGCGGCAGGTGGCGGCGAACTCGGCCAGCACTCTCTGCGCGTCGTATTTCTGGCGATAGAAGCGGCGATCAATGAAGTTTTGAATGCGCTTGCGGAGAGGAAAGAACAATGCGGCGATGGTGAGGGTGGAAGCGACGGTGACGAATTCCGACTGCTGACTGCCGACGGCGGACAGCAGGTTTTGCAAAACGACGACGAGGCCGAAGTAGATGAGGGCGAGCAAGCCGCTGAGCACTGAGTATTGCAGGGTGCGGCGGATCAGAATATCAATATCCCATAGCCGAAATTGCAATATCGAAAACATGACCGTAATCGGCGTAATGGTGAGCGCCAGCAAGACCATGCCAATGAT
>JBQTJD010000832.1:0-1779 GCA_052387475.1 Anaerolineales bacterium
GCAGGCTTCCCTGCATGCCGGCCTCCGGTCTTGTCTCTGGTGACCGGGTTGGCGTGCTTTGGTCTGCGGGTATTTTTTTTGAGACCCTATGGGTCTGCTAGAGGAGGTGGTTGCTCCAACCAGCGCCTGTTTTTATCCCCACGTAATTGACCCTTTCTTACCCCCACATCTCTACTTTTGAGGAGGAGAGACAATGCTTAAGAGCAAGAAATGGGCTTTTCTGTCCGGCTTTATGATCCTGAGCACGATCATTTCAGCCTGCCAGCCCCAAGTCGTCACCCAGATCGTCGAGACAGTAGTGACCTCGGCCCCCGAAGTGGTCGTTCAGACCCAGGTCGTCGAGCAGACCCAGGTCGTGGAAGTTGAAAAGGAAGCCTGGACCACCCCGCACCCGATCCTCAGTGATTTACGCGTGCGCCAGGGTATCGCCCACTGCACCAATACCACCCAAATCGCACAGGCCGCCTATCCGTCGCTGACGGAAGAAGAAGCCAAGGGCCTGTACATGGACAGCCCCATCCAGTCCAGCCACTGGGCGCACGCCTCCGGCCTGCAGCAATACCCGTTCGACGTGGCCAAGGGCGGCGCGCTGTTTGATGAGGCGGGTTGGACGCTGGCCGAGGGCGCGACCTATCGCACCAACGAAGCCGGTGACGAGCTCTCCATGCGCTTCACCACCACCAACGCCGCCTTCCGCCAGACGTGGGCGGCGGTGTTCGAGGCCAATATGGCCGACTGCGGCATGCGCATCGTGCGCCTGCACGCCCCCGGTGCCTGGTGGTTTGGTTCCTCCACCGGGCTGCGCCGCCGCGACTTTGAAATGGGTGCCTTCGCCTGGGTAGGCGAGGCCGACCCCGGTGGCCGTTCGCTGTATGCCTGCGATGAAATCCCGCTGCCCTCCAACGGATGGCAAGGCCAGAACTATATGGGCTGGTGCAATGAGACGGCCAGCAATGCCATCAAGGCCGCCAACAACACCCTTGACCAGGCTGAGCGCATCGCGCAGTATGCGATCTTCCAGCAGGAATTTGCCAAGGACATGGCCAGCCTGCCGATCTTTGCCCGCGCGGAGTTCAGCGCGACCAACCCCGACCTGGCTGGCTTTGCGCCCGCCCCGGGTGAGGCCTACCACGTGAGCAATGTGTATGAGTGGGAATTGCCGGGCGCTGACACGCTGATCTTTGGGTATACCCAGGAACCGGCGACGCTGTTCACGCTCATCGAGAGCGCGTTTGTGGCGACGAATGCGCACAGTCTGATCGGCAATGGCGAGGAAGCGATCACCAGCCGCGATTACACCTTCGCTCCCAATTTGTACTTCAAGGATCTGCCCACCATTGAAAACGGTGGCGCGACGCTGGAAGCCGTGGAACCAGCGGCCGGCGACAAGGTCGTGGATGCCAATGGCGACGTCGTTGATCTGGCCGAGGGCACGATGGTCACGGACGATACGTTGGCCGTGGTCGAATGGAAGCCCGGCGTCAAGATGCAGCAGATCACGCTCAACTGGGAGCTAGAGTCCGGCATCATGTGGTCGGACGGCGAGCCGCTCAAGGCCGCCGATATGGAGTTGAACAAGAAGATCGTGTGTGACCCCGAGTCCGGCGCCGTGGACTTCACCGTTTGCGAGCGCACCGTCGGCTTCGAAGTGACGGATACCTCGCAGAAGATCACGTTGATGCCCGGTTACACCCCGCCGCTGTATTTCACCCTGTTCTACTTCTGGTATCCATCGCATCAGGTGTTGAGCGATGGCCGCAATCTGGCGGATGTTCCGGC
>JBQTJD010000833.1:0-4925 GCA_052387475.1 Anaerolineales bacterium
GGGACAGGTTCGCCGTTCAGCGTCGGGCGAAATGGTGGGAGTGATGTCGTTGGTCAGGGTGTCAGCGCGTGTCGCCCGATACTACCGCACACTCAGCCGTTCACATCTTTGGGACGGCTGGTTGTTATCCAGACGCGACGCTGAAAGTAAATAAGCCCAAAGAAATCTCCCCATGAGCACCCCGGCGACTGGCTGGCAATCCATCTCAACAGCACCACGCGCTTTCGACTTGGACTCTTTGAGCAACGGAACCGCGATTACCCCCGGAGCGGTCGGATTCTACAAAGAAAACTCCATGGTGTGCTTTCACCGCCCCGGTCACGCACGCGGCGTCACCCTCACGGTGAAGTACAAAGGCTCAACAACTGCTTTTCAAGTTCTTTGGACGGGCGAAGTGACTCAACAACTGTTGATGGCCTATCAGGAACCAAACCGGGCAACGGACAATGCGGCGTGTGCGATTGCAATGGCGCTGATGCGGGAACTCACCGGATTTGCCTCTTTCGAGCAATCGGTTCTTGGGACGACGATTGACTACTATCTGCGAGACCGGCCCGCCGATGACGATCTGATTTTCAATCGCGCCGCCCGCCTGGAGGTATCAGGAATCCTCAAAGAGAATTCGGGCAACACCGTGGCAGGTCGTCTAAAGGAAAAGCTTGATCGGTTGAAGATCGAAGGCGATCTCCCCGATTTTGTTGTCGTGGTTGAGTTTGGTAGGCCTTGGTCCGAAATGGTGCAAGCATGAGCAAAGTGCGTGAGCTTCACGGCGAAGCGATGCGACTGGCCCAGCTTGCGATGGTGGCTCGCCACGGCCAGGAAATGGATCGGGCCGAACAATTGGCCCGTCAGGCGCTTGACCTCGAATCGCAGGCGGCGAACTTAATACCCCGCGATGCCGCCTCTGAGCCTACCCGCTCAATCCTTTACCGTAGCGCCGCCTCCTTAGCCTACCAATGTCGGAACTATCCGGCCGCACTGGGGCTAATCGAAAACGGTCTAGCGGGTTTTCCACCCGCGCGCATCAAGGATGAACTTAGAGAATTACACGACCTCGTTACGGCTCTAGTACAGGCCAGGTCGCCAGCCGCCGATGTGCTCTCGCTGTTGCATCCCGGCGCACGCGTGTTTGACAAGAATCGTGGGCGTGAACGTTTGATCCAGTCAATCGAGCGGCTTGGCCGCGTCGCAAAAATCTGGTTCAAGGATGCTCAGACAGGCGCACTGGAGCCGGTGACATTTTCGCTGGCTGAGATCGAGCAACGGTTCCAGGTCATTGAAAAAGGCGCCTCGGCTTTTCGGGGCGACAGCGAAATAGTGAGACTTTTGGCCGAAGGTCAACGATTGGCGCATGCCTATTTGTTCAATCCGGCTTTTGCTACAGAGACCTCGCTGATTGACGCATTGCCTCACCAGTTGATTGCAGTGTACGACTATCTGCTCAAGCAACCGCGCCTGCGATTCTTGCTGGCCGACGATGCCGGGGCAGGCAAGACGATTATGGCCGGCCTCTATATACGTGAAATGCTCCTGCGGCATTTGGTCAGCCGGGTGCTGATCGTCCCTCCGGCTGGTCTGGTGGGCAATTGGGAACGGGAGCTACGTAACCTGTTCCGGCTCCGATTCGAGATTCTCGAAAGCGCGGATGCTCAACGTGATAACCCATTTCGCGACCCGCGCAACGATTTGGCCATCGTCAGTGTGGACACTTTGTGGCGAGAGCGGATGCACAAGCATCTATCGGATGCGCCGCCCTACGACCTGGTGATCTTCGACGAGGCGCATAAACTCTCCGCGCGCCGAAATGTGGATGGGACGGTGGATAAATCCAATCGCTACCAAATGGCCGAGGAGATCGCGGCGCAGAATAAGCACCTACTGTTGCTCACCGCCACGCCTCACATGGGCAAGGATGAGCCCTATTACTACCTCTGGCGCTTGCTGGAGCCGGAATTACTGGCGGCGCGGGGAGCCTTTGAGCGTTTGAGTCCCGGTCGCCGCAAAGCGCACCTGCTCCGGCGGATGAAAGAGGCAATGATCGGGTTCGATGGCCGGAAAATCTATCCGCTACGCGGAAGCAACACCATTGAATATCCTCTCATTCAAGGCGAACGGCAAGAGCAAGCTTTGTACGATCAGGTGACTCAATACTGCGAGACCCACTACGACCGCGCCCGCCGCCGCAATCAGTCGGCTGCCAGGCTGGCAATGGGCGTCTTGCAAAGGCGATTAGCGAGTTCCACCTGGGCGCTCCTCACCTCGCTGGGGCGGAGAAAGAGCAAACTTGAAGAGGATTTGCGCCAGGTGGAGGCTGGGCTGCTGACAATCGAGGGCCTCCAGGATAAACAGGCCGCCTTGCCAACCACTGATTGGCGCGAGACCAGGACCGGCGACGAAGAAGAGGCTGTTGACGGTCAAGAGGAGTCCGAGCGCCTGGATGACGAAGCTTCGGGAGCAACCGAAGCGCGAACGGTGACGGAACTGCGGGCAGAGTTGACCGAACTGGAGCGTTTGGTCGCGCTGGCCCGTGAGGTGTACGACCGTAAGGATGAAAGCAAATTCCAGCGATTGTGGGACGCCTTACAGGGTTACGCGGATACGAAGGTTTTGATATTCACAGAACATCGCGATACCGTGCAATTTCTCATCGAACGGTTTGAGGGGTTGGGCCTGACGGGCAAGCTGGCTCGTATTGACGGCACGATGGATTACAAACAGCGCGAGGCTCAGACCGAATTCTTCCGCGACCCGAACGGCGCGCGTTACATGGTGGCCACTGACGCGGCCGGTGAGGGCATTAATCTTCAATTCTGCTGGCTGTTGGTCAATTACGACCTCCCGTGGAACCCGGCGCGATTGGAACAGCGCATGGGCCGCGTCCATCGCTACAAGCAGAAGCACGACGTTCTCTTGCTCAACCTGGTGGCCGGGGGGACCCGCGAGGGGCGCGTCCTAAAAGTCTTGCTGGACAAACTGGAAAACATCCGCAAAGAACTCGGCACGGATCGGGTGTTTGACGTGATTGGCCAACAATTCAAAGGCAAATCTCTTTCAGAGCTCATCTTTGAGGCCACCGTCGGGGGGCGCGAGACCCAAGTCACCCAGGAAATTGAGCAGGCAGTGACCACGGAGAAATTGAAGGCCCAACTTGATGAGCAAGTCCGCCAGGTGGAAGTGAGCGAGGTGCGCTCACTGCTGGAGGCGCTGAAACGGCAACAGGAAACGGCCGAGATGCGCCGGATGATGCCCGCTTATGTGCGGGGATTCTTCCAGGACGCTGCGCCTCGGGTTGGCATCACCCTCGCCGGTGACATTGCGGGCATCTTCCAACTTCCCGAATGCCCCGACTCGGTTCGGCGGGCGTTGGAAACGTACCCGGAGGCTGTCCGCGAAAAACTGACTTTTGATCGCAAACTGGCTTTGCCGGAGGACGCCCTACGCCCCAGCGCCATCTACCTGCATCCCGGGGAAGTCGTATTCGATGCCGTCTCGGCGCTCTTCCAGAGCCAGCACGCGCAGATTGGCGAGCGCGGGGGCCTTTATTTTGATGAGGCCGCCGAAGCGCCGTATCTATTCTATCTCGCCAAACTTCCCATTATTCGAGAATCAACTCACGACACTGAACAACCGCAGATACTGGATGAAGCGATGACGGGCATCCGCCGCGATGCGGATGACCAATGCCAGCCGCTGCCAGCCCATTGGCTGATGACGCTGATCGCCGCCGACGAAGGCGAAACCGCGGCAATACCGTCTGCCCTGCTCTCTATTGCGGATGAGGTCGCGCCAGTGGAAACGTTCTTGTACGAAACCGAGGGGATGCCAAGACTGGAGCGGCTGAAAGCCGAGGCGCAGGATCGCCTCCCGGAGCGCCAGCGCCAATTGCGCGAAGCCTACAACCTCCGCGAGGGCGAATTGCTCGATCAACGGCGCATGCTTCAAGAGGCCGTCGCCAAAGGCATCCCGGCCGCCAAATCCAAATTGGCTGACTGCGAACGCGAACTCGACTCGCTCGACGCCAAACGCGCCGAAGCGGAGGCCGCCCTGATTTCGGAGATTGACCGGATGGGCCTCGGCTCAGTCATCGTATATGTCCGCGCGCTGGTGTTGCCGATCCCGGTTGAGCAAGCCCAACGGCGGCGTGACGAGAAAGTCGAAGCGATTGCGGTGAAAGTCGCCCGCGACTACGAAGAAGCGCGCGGGGCGACGGTGGAAGACGTGAGCGACCCTCAACGCAAGATGGGCTTTGATCTGCTCTCGACCCACCCCGATGGCGCGGTGCGCTATATCGAGGTGAAGGGCCGCGCCCGCATCGGCGACCTTGAGCTGACGCCCAATGAGTGGGCGCAGGCCAACAATCACCGTGACCGGTATTGGTTATATGCCGTCTTCAACTGTGAAACAACACCAACCCTCAAGCGCATCCCCGACCCGGCCGGTCAGGGTCTGGGGCGGCCCAAGGGCGGGGTGACAATTGAGGCCTCTGATATACTGAATCTTCCCGGTGAATAAATCCACAACTATAGAAGTTAAGAACTCACCTTACGCAACAGATGGATGTCATTCCGAGCGAAGCGAGGAATCTCTGGCTTGAGGTAGAGATTCCTCGCCGCAAAAAGCGCGGCTCGGAATGACAGGTGCGGTTAGGTGCGTAAGGTGAGTTAAGAAAATGATTTTGAATCGGCGTCAACGGCTAAACGAAGCGGCAGCAACGGATCAACGGATAACGCGCCAAATCCGTTGATCCGTTGAACATCCGCTGACGCAAAACTCCAAAAACAAACCCTAACATCTAATGAACTTTGACGACCAACATCGGCTATCATCGTCACACTGGAGTGGAGGCTTCAGCCATTGTCACACTGGAGTGGGTGGGTCACACCCGGGGGGAAAGTAAAACCCCAAAGGAGCAAAGCCAGTATTAA
>JBQTJD010000834.1:0-8406 GCA_052387475.1 Anaerolineales bacterium
TGCGCCGGCCCTGCGCTCAACGGGCCGAGAATCAAAAACGCAAGGCACACGCCCAGAGTGAGTCGGAATGATGGCTGCATAATCGCCTCCGCGTTTGGTGACACATTCTGGATCGTTTCGCCCGCGCCACATCATTTTCATTGAGAGGCGGGGTGCGCGGCGCAATTGAACTTGCACGGTGCACCCCGCCTCGCGGTTATCGGCTGGCCCGACCCATGACCGCAAACAGGGAGGTTGGGAGGGGAGGGGATTGAGATGTTGGGACGAGCAGCCGCTCCGCACAAAAGAGATTAGGGGCACTGCGCCGCACTGCGACTGACCAGCGGCAAGTAGAGCCGGTTGTTCAATCCAGGGGGGATCGTCACCCCACCGCCGTTATCGGACATGAAGTTGAGCGGCGCTTCCTGTGTGTAATTCGGGAAGATTGTGCTCAGATGCTGAGTGGTGCGCCCCAGGCGGCGGCTGAGAATCTCGCTCAACACTCGACGGTAGTCAGTGGTAATCGCGAGATCGGCATTTTGATAGAGTTGTCCCAGTCCTGGCCAGGCGCCGTACACATTCCCTCCCTTCACCGGTCCGCCCAGCACCAGCATCACATTGCCGTGTCCATGGTCGGTGCCACGATTGTTGTTCTCTTGCAGACGGCGTCCAAATTCGCTCATCACCACAATCGTCGTGCGCGACATGTAATCGGACGTTCCGCATCCATTGAGGTCGGTATAAAGAGCCAATAAGCCGCGCGCCAACTCATTGAGCAAGGTGGACATGTAGCTGGTTGACGTCACATCGCCCTGATTTTCGTGCGTATCCCAGCCGCCCAGATCAACCGTGGCCGTCGTCAAGCCGACATCGGCTTTGACCATTTGCGCGATGAGGGCGAGGTTGGCGGCGAACCCGGTGAGATTGGGGCCGGCCCCCTGCATCGGATACTGTGCGCCATTGGTGGGCGTGTATCCGCCGATGCCGCGCGACGTGATCAGATCAATCGTATTGATGGTCTCCATACCGGCTTGATCAAGCCAGTCTAGGTTCGAGCCGTACATCTGGCGCAACGCTTCGGTCTGCTGATTGCGATACGTACTGCTGCCGCCGATATTGAATGACACGCCGCTGGCCAGTGAGGTGGAGCGGGACATGGCCACGGCATCGCCGTAGCCCAACAATGAATTAGCGCGCCCCGAACCGGCCGAAAGGGCCGGCAGCGGAACACTCGAGCTGAGTTGCAAGGTTTGCAAATAACGTGATAGCCAACCCGTGCCGGTCGTCTTGTTTCCCGGTGTACCCAATTCCATGTATTGCATCGCGTCGAAGTGACTGCGAGTGTCGTACACCAGGCCGGCGGCGTGGATAACGGCCAATTTCTGCGCCTGATACAGACTGTGCAACGGCGCGAGCGAGGGATGCAGCCCGAAGAAGCCGTTGAGGCTGAGCGCGGACCCGGCACCGCTCACGGGCACCTGCAACGTCGGGCGCTTCGTCTGATAAATGCTGCGATCAGTGCCGGCAGCGATGACGGGGGCCACATTGAGACCATCCCATCCACCGCGTAGGAAGACGACGATGATGGCCTCCGAAGCGCCGCCCCCTTGGGCAAAAGCGAGGTTGGTGATGCGTGAGCCGGCCATGGCCGCAATCGCTGCCGAACACCCCATCAAAAAGTGGCGCCGACCTATTTTGACTGACATGGCTATTGCCTTTCTTGGTTGAGAATGAAGGTCGAACTAACTAGCGCCATTGCATTTCGGGCGACATGAGCAGCACGGCAACCATACGGCGCAGACGATTGGTGATATCGGTGGCCGACATCGCTTGATCGGGCGTGTACACCGGCGTAACAGCCGGCGTGGGCGTCGTCCAGCCCTGCATCATCTTCACCACTTGGGTGCGGTGCGCGGCGTCATCCATCGGCCGGCCCAGCAGGCGATTGATCCAAAAGTCGGAGATGGTGTTGGGCGTGTTAGCGCCGCCCATGTTTACTGTGTTCACATCCACCTGCACACCAGTGTTGGTGGAGGAACTGTAAAACGAGTTTTCCATCAAGCTATTGAAAACCCGTCAGCGGTAAAGGATGGAGGTGGTGTTGGTCCACGCGTCGCGCACATCCGGATAGCCATCAGGCGAGCGGCGGCCAAACATCTGCTGGCCCATTTGATCGAAGTTGCTCCACAGAGTGCTCAGGCCGCCAGAGTCAGGCAACACATTGACGTTCAACGCCCGGCACGCGCTGTACAAGCTTTCGTGCGGACGCCGGATCTTCTGGCCCCATGTCGTGCGAAACTCATTGGATATCACGATGGTACGCACGACCTCGCGCAGTTGATTTGGGTCGTTGCGCAAGTTGTAGAACTGGGTGGCGGCGGCATCCACCAGCGATTGCGGCGGGGCATCACCAATCAGTCGAGTACACAGTTTGCGGCAGACGTACTGCGCCGTGCCGGGATGGTCGGCCAACAAACGCAGCACAATGAAACCATCATCAATCCCCCGGCCATACTCGATATGGGCATGCATCACGTTCTTGGGCGCTTGCCAATGCCATTGATCGTAATACTGGAAGGTACCGTTGTTGGCCGTCGTGCCAGTGGCGCCATTGTTGACGCGCCAACCTGTAAAGCATGAGGCGGCTTCATACACATCATCATCCACGAAGCGTGCGGCGATGCCGGGCACCGCGGGAACACCGCTCCAATCCGGGATCGTGCTCGGAGGCACCACGCCAGCATAGTGGTCGGCGCCAAGGGTATGTAATTCGAACAGTTCACGAGCCCAGTTTTCATTAGGCCCAGAGTCTTGATTGATATAGTTGTCGAGGTAGTACAACATGGCGGGGCTTTGGGCCACGGCCACCAGCATGTTGTAGAAGTTACCGAGCACGTGCGCGCGAATTACGTCCCGGTCATAGTGCGCCCATATCGCGCCGGCGTAGGCAAAATCCCATGCATAGATGCTGAAATGGTTGTGCCAGAAATCCACCAGAACTTCACGCAACTGGCGGCGGCTGTAGACTGCACGGATCAACGTCGCGATGCGCACATCACGCGCGGGCCGTGAGCGATCGGCGTTGGAGGCGGTGTAATAAGCCGCCCACATCGCTGGCAGCGACAGGTTGAGGCTGGGCAAATAGGCGGCGGCAGAAGCAAGCCGTGTGTCGCTTTCGTCGGCGGTGGCCAAGAAGGTCGGATCAAGCTGCTGAGTGACGAAGTTGGTGAGCCGCGTATTGTCATCGCCGCCGAGTGCGTTGAAGGCATCTATGCTTGTCACCGGGTTACCCGGCGAAGGCCCGAAGGCTAAACGGTTGAGGGCGACCACGGCGAGCGAGGGCAATGCCACTTGCGCTTGTGTGTCGGGGGCAGCAAAGGGTGCCGGCGCTTCGTCATCGGCCAACACCGGGTCGGTGGCCGCACCGAGCACTGCGCCGGCCGCCACGCTCAACCCCAACTTCAAAGCTTCTCGCCGAGTGATCAGTGATTGTTCCATAACATCCCTTTCCTTCTTCACACGTTTCCGCGCAATGGGGAGGCTGAAAACACCGGCTCGGTTGCGCCCGCGTGCACGCTCACATCTCGCAGGCTGCTTTCACGCCGATTGGCTGCCGAGTGGAAGTAGATCGGTTCGCGATTGCGCTGACCGAGGTGCGTGCCTTCCACGCCGTCCATCAACAAGCGCGCGCCCGCCATCACCAGCACACACGCCCCAAACTCGCTCTCGACAGCGCGGCTACCGCACACCATGATGTTGCGGGTGAGCAAATGCGCCTCGGCGCGCCGATCGAGTAGTGGCCCGGTGGGGGTGGGTGGCGCACCCACATGCCGGTGTGTGAGCGGGCGATCCAACGCCAGCACGCGCTCATCCACCCCGATAATGGAGCGTTCTTCCTGCCGACCCACTTGTTCACGGGCGGGGCGAATCTGAATCCGGTCACCGGGTCGCCAATCGACCCAACGGTCAACCACGATGTGACCCACGCCCGGTTCAGCCACCGCCCCGAGGCTGGCCTGCTTGACGCGCAGCTCGCCGTGCAAGGCGATGAGACCATGACCCACCGCCGCGAGAAACTTTGTGCCGAGACCGATGACGTTCTCGTGCGAGTCCTCGGCGGTGAGCACAATGGCCGCTTTGCGCATGTGTGGGTGGTTGGCTGTGCCGATCCGCAACTCACCGCGCACCACGATCCAATCCGCCATCAAGTTCAGGTTGACGTTATCAAAAATCAAGCCGCCGTTTATTTGCAGGCTCTTCAACGGCGGCGGACTCACATCCAACAGCACGCGCCTTCCGGCGGGGATGACAACCGACTCTCCCACCTCGGGCAGGCGACCACCCCATGTGTCCGCATCCGACCAGCGTACTTCCCTTTCCAATTGCTTACCTGTTAACGACACCGCCGTCATCTGCGTCATGGCACCCATGCTCCAACTTAATAGTTGTCTCGTTATATCAAAAGGCGCGCGCCGATACAGCAAACGGCTGAATAAGATTCGGTGAAACTTGCGTGAACTTGTAAGGTCAGCCCGCAAATTTACGGGGGCCGGGTGAGCAGGCAGTCCCAGATCTATGGCTTGGGATCGGGATTTTATACGGAGAGACCTGTGAGGCTATAGAGTTGAACGCTGTGCGAGGAGGAGGACTTCGCCCAACTCGAACGAGGCTGATTCGGTGAGAGCGTTACCGGCGAAATGCGGATTGAGTGCGGCCCGGGCAACGGCTGGCGCATGCCAAAGCATGACACGCAACTGGAGGCGGGTCAGGGCCGGCACACTCATCCGCTCACACCACGGCTCAAACTCGAGCGGTTTCTGATAGTGTTCGACGCGGGTCACCGTCAGCCCGGCGGCGAAACAGAACGCTTCCCAATCCACCGCTGCGTATTCCCAGGCATGCGACGGGTCGCGCAATTTCTCAAAGGCGTTGATATGGCGAGCCGCTTTAGCGTCCGGCGGCGTAACGTTATCGATCAGGGCCAACCATCCACCGGGCCGCAGCACCCGCGCACTTTCGCGTACGAAGCCCGCACCATCGGGAAAATGGTGAGCGGCCAACCGGCACGTCACCAGATCAAATTCGCCCTCCCCGAACGGCAGCGCACACGCATCGGCCTCGCGGAGAATGACGTTGGTCAGGCCACGTCCCAGCAGGAATTCTTCGGCGGCGGCCAGCATCGGTGTGGTGATGTCGCTGGCCACAACTTCGCGCACGTGCGCGGCCACGGCCAGCGCGGTATGCCCGCCCCCCGTGGCGATATCCAGCGCGCGCCAGCCCGGCTCAAAGGGCAGCAAGTCAACGAGTTGATCAAGACTCTCGCCTTTGGAGTGATCGGTGCTGGTGACGTAATTTTGAGCGTGCGCACCGAACTGTTGTTGGACAAGTTGCTGAGTCATGTTGAACGAGTGTAGCACAACGGCAATTCAAGGTGAGTCTCATCGGTGTCTCGGTCTGTGAGAATACGGCGCTCTGATGCCTGCAACAATCACTTGAGGCGAGCAGAGTTGACATAGCCCGCCGGAGAGAGGCCGATGCCAACATGGTAGAATGCCCGCGTCGTTTTGCTTTTTGAAACAGGATAGACCCGCATGAAGAAATCGGTTCAGGCGCTGATCAACCGGCGGCGCGCCCGTATGATTCAATCGTTGCTGGCCGCGCTGGCCGGCGTGATTTTGCTTGCTATCTGTTGGCTGCTGTTCACTGTGGCTTCCGGTCCTGTCACGGCGTTGCTGCGCACGGCCACTCCTCCGGCTACACTAACCCTCACTCCCACCATCACCTTCACACCTGCCCCGCCCACACCGACCAAACAGTTCACCGACACGCCCATTCCCACAGAGGGGCCATCACCCACGCCAACCCCGGTCATTTACACTGTGGTGGATGGCGACACGTTTTTCAGCATCTCGACCCAGTTTGGCGTGGCGATTGACTCAATCAAACTCGCCAGTGGGTTGACAGGCGATATTTTGGTTATAGGGCAGGTACTCACCATCCCGGTCGGTGGGGGTTTTGAACCTCCAACGACCACTCCCATCCCCACGGGTCTGGCGCGCGGAACCCGAATCGAATACACCGTGCTACTCGGCGATTCACTCGAAATCATCGCCTCCAAATTCAACAGCACAGTTGAGGACATTGCGCAACAAAACCGGCGCAACAATCGAGCGTTGACCAACGCCGACCTGCGCGCACGCGATGTGCTGATCGTGCGGGTGAATCTAGTGACGCCGACTCCGACGCTCGCGGCGAGCGTGACGCCCGCTGTGACCCTCACACCCACCCCCTAATGGAAATTGACGCGACGACATTCGCGGAGGAAGTGCGCGTCGCCGGTGAGGGTCTTTCGCCAGTGCGGGCTAATTTGCTGTTTGCCCGCGAAATTTTGTATCCCGACCTACGCCCCTCGGCGACATTGGCGGAACTGAATTCGCTAGCCGAGGCAGCGGCGCGATCCATCGCCGGCCACATCACAGCCCCAACCCGCGGGCGGGCGCTGGCCGAATATCTCTGCAACATTGCCGGTCTGCGCGGCAACCGCACCGAGTACGGCGACCCACGCAACTCGTATATCAATGAGGTACTGCGCCGCCGTTTGGGGCTACCAATCAGCTTGGCGGCGATTTACCTTTACGTTGGGCAACAACTCAACTTGCCCGTGGCGGGCGTGGGGATGCCGGGCCATTTCGTCGTGAGCGTGCAGGGTGATGAAGTTGAGCCGTTGTATCTCGACCCGTTCAACGGTGGCAAAACACTCACACGCGAGGATTGCGTTCAGTTAGTGCAACAGGCCACGGGCCATCGAGGCGCGTTTGACCGGCGCTGGCTGGCGCCGACTTCGGCGCGCGATACGGTCGCCCGGATGCTGGGCAACCTCCGCAACACCTACACCCAATTGGAGGATTGGCCGTTGTTGTTACGCGTGCTGGCCCGGCTGTGCGAGCTGCAACCGGATGAACCGGTGCATGTGCGTGACCTCGGCACGGCGTTGTATCGTAATGGGGCGCTGCGTAGCGCCGCCGAACGCCTGACGGAATATCTGGCCCGCGCCCCACACGCCGCCGACGCCGATCAGGTGCGGCGCAGCCGTGACATGCTGGTCGATGAACTTGCCCAGTTGAACTAAGCCGTAAACGAAGTCAGGCAAACGAGCGGAGGAAGGCTACCGCGTTTTGCCCCAACCGATCCAGCCCGTAGCCGCCTTCCTGAATAATGAGGGTAGGCAGCGCCAGCGCCGCAATCCGCTGGCCGATGCCCGCCATCCCCTCCACGGTCACCTCAAAGCCCCCTCCTAGCGCCGACGGGTCACCCAACGCAATATCAAAGCCGGCGGAGACCACGAGATAGCGCGGCGCGAACTTCCGAATTGCATCCAACCCTATCTCCAACGCGGCGAGATAGCCGGCGTCATCGACGCCTCTTGGCAGTGGCAAGTTTAGGTTGAAACCTTCGCCGCCGCCGTCACCCCGCTCCTCGGCCGCACCCCAATAAAATGGATAATCGTTGTCCGGGTGCGCGTGCAACGAGATAAACAGCACGCTCGAGTCGCGATAGAAAATTTCCTGCGTGCCGTTGCCATGGTGATAGTCGAAATCGAGGATGGCGATACGCCGATCACCGTCGCCTTGTAGATAGCGCGCTGCGATGGCCGCGTTGTTGAGGTAGCAAAACCCGCCAGCCTGATCGGCGAGCGCGTGATGGCCTGGCGGGCGGCACAACGCATACGCGGCCCGGTCGCCGGCCAGCAAGCGGCCGGCTCCGCTCAGGGCGCACTGCGCGCTCCAATACGCGGCTTCCCACGTGCCCTCGAGGAAAGGCGCTTCAATATCAAAGCTGTACCGTCCGATGAGTGCCCATGGATGCGCTGAAGCCCGCCGGGCGCTACGGGTGGCGAAGGTGTCCGCCAGGAAGTGCGGCCCACTGGCGTGGCGCGCGCCGACGCTCTTGACATGAATAGTCTGCAAAAAGTGGAGGTAATCAGGTGGATGCACGGCCAGCAACGGCTGTTGACCATGATCCTCTGGCGCAACCACTGGCCCGAGTTGGGCTTCGGTCACGGCAGCCAACAGGGCGGCGGCCCGGGCTGGCACTTCGGGGAACTCCTCGCCGTGAATGCGGAGTTTGCTGGCATCGTGTTGCCGGTGCCGGTTTGAATAAATGATGTGCATAGGAGGCCTTTCCTACCTCGGGCGGTAGGCAAACTGCTTCAATAGTGCTATAGCGGGATATTCGACGGAATGAGACGAGTATACACTCAGGACTAATTCCCGAGATTGAACGACCTAAACAAAGCAGAAAAAATCATGATTCGAGTAGTCCTTGTGGATGATCAACCCGTAATGCGCCAGGCCGTCAGTTCGTGGCTGGGCATTGAGCCTGACTTGAGCGTAATCGGCGAGGCGGAAAGCGGCGAAGCGGCGGTGC
>JBQTJD010000835.1:0-32410 GCA_052387475.1 Anaerolineales bacterium
GCGCGTGCTGGTCGCTGGGATGGGCAACGTCCTGCGGCGCGATGATGGTTTTGGGGTGGAGGTGGTGCGCCGCCTCGTCAGTGGCAACGGCCTGCCCACCGGAGTCGAAGTCATTGAAGTGGGCATCGGCGGCATTCATCTCGTGCAAGAGTTGATGAGCGGCTACGACGCGCTGGTGTTGATTGACGCGGTGGAGCGCGGCAGTCCGCCGGGAACGATGCATCTGCTGGAGGCCGAAGTGCCCGACCTGATTGCCTGGCCCGAAAACGCGCGCGGCGATTTTCTGGCAGACACGCACTATGCCACGCCGTCCAAAGTCCTCATCCTGTCGAAAGCCCTGGGCGTCCTGCCGCTCAAGGTATTCATCTTTGGTTGCCAGCCGGAGACGTATGAAGAAATGGGCATTGGCCTGAGCGAGGCGGTCGCCCCGACCATCGACCAGGCGGTCAAACAAGTGCTTGAAATTGTCGAACGATTGCGGAGCGCGTGAGCCATGTGTATCAGCATCCCCGGCCAGATCGTAGAAATCATTGACCCGGTTCATCGCCTCGCACACGTTGAGATTTCAGGGCAGAAGCGGATGGTGAATTTGGGCCTGTTATCCCCCAACGAGGGTATGGTTGGGGAGTGGGTATTGGTGCAGGCGGGCCTGGCAGTGCAACGGATCAGCCCGGACGAGGCGCATAGCGCTCTCGAATTTCTACGGGAACTCGATCAACTCTACGAGGAGGCAAAATCATGAAACTCTCTGACAAGCAAGGCATTCTTTGGGCGCTCGGCACGGCGCTCATCAGCGGGGTCTCAGTGTACGTCAACAAGTTTGGCGTAGCTCAGGTGAAAGACCCCTTCATCTACACCAGCCTCAAGAATACCGTCGTCGCCCTCGGGTTTTTAGCAGCGGTGGCTCTCTTATTCAGTTGGCGCGAGCTGCACACCTTCACGCCGCGCCAGTGGGCGGGCTGGGTTGGCTTGGGCCTGATCGGCGGCGGGATCCCATTCCTGCTCTTCTTTCAAGGCCTAGCCACCGCCAGCGCGCCCAGCGCCGCGTTGATTCACAAGACCTTATTTCTCTGGGTGGCCTTGCTGGCGGTACCGTTCCTGAGTGAACGGTTAGGTTGGTGGCAGATCGCCGGGCTGGGCGTATTGGCCGCCGGGCAATTCCTCCTCCAGCCACCGTCCGCCTGGGGCTGGGGCAGTGGCGAAACCCTCATTCTAATTGCAACTCTGCTGTGGGCAGTCGAGACCGTCCTCGCTAAAAAGGTGCTGGTCGGGATCAGCGCGCACACCGGCGCGTTAGGACGCATGGGCATCGGTGCGCTGATGATGTGGGGCTTCCTCACCCTCACTGGGCGGGCCGGGGAAGCGGTAGCACTGACGGGCACACAATGGTTCTGGGTGACGATCACCTCCGTCTTCCTGATGGGCTATGTGTGGACGTGGTACAGCGCGCTCAAAGCCGCTCCGGCGGTGCTGGTCACGAGCGTCCTTGTGCTGGGTGCTGTCATCACCGTCTTGCTGACTGCCCTCCTGGAAGGCAAGGGCGCGACGGCGCCACAAATTGGGGCGATGGTCTTGATCGCGCTGGGCGCGGCGGCCTTCGCTTGGCGACCCCGCCCGTCACCGACTCAGGCCACGGGGGCCGCATGAAACTGAATGGCGGACTCATGCATCATCCCCCGACCTCTGCTCTTGATGACAGGAGTGTTGTTATCGGGAGAGGAGGAGACATCGGGGCGCGGTTGCTCGATGGCCCTCAACTCTTCGCCCGCTATGCCTTCATGCCCAACCGGCTGACATACTGCGGCGGCGACGACAACACAGCCCTGTTCGACTATTGCCAGGCCGGAGTCACCGATCCCGGCCTGTTGGGGCTGCTGCGGAAGTTCTCCGGCGCAGTGCCCTATCTGCGGTTGATTGCTCAATGCAACGTGATTGCCGACCCGTTTGATCGGCGGGTGGTGGAGGCCTACTGGCTCGGCAACGAATTACTGGAAGGCGTCGAGGCGCGCGCCCTTCACGACTCACTGCGCGAGCGGTTTGCGCGGCAGATGAAGGCCCGCGATCTTGACCTGGTGCTGGGCAAAGCGCCGGCCGGGGCGCATCCGCATCATAGTTTTCACGTGTTGGAGGTCTGCCCGCGCAACGGCTGGCCGCAGGCGCTCTCGTTCATGGACAACTGCCGCATCAGTTGGGGCCGAGTAACCGCCGTGAACGGCGCGACGCTGACGGCCGAGGTCAAGCCGCTGAAGATCGAAGGGCACAACCTCGCGCTGGGGTTGCCAGAGAACCGAACGATCAACCGGCAGATCGAAGGTCGTGGGTTCGTAGACACAGTGCGACCCGGCGATTGGATTTCCATTCACTGGGGCTGGGCCTGCCAGGTGCTCAGTCCGAGGCAGGTTGAGAATCTGGAAGGCTGGACTCGGCGCCATCTCAAGATCGTTAATCAGACATTGTGAAGGCTGATGCGCTCAATCAAATCGCTCGACGACCTGCAACCGCTGTTGGATTTTTACACCGGCTCGATGGGCGAACTGCCGGGCCGATTGATGGTGGCGTCTCGTTGCTGGCCGACATCGAATACACCGACGGCTGGGCACAGGCCGCACCGGAAGCCCGCCTCAGCGTCCAACTGGCCGGGGCCATCACCGCCGATGTATTCAAACGCATCGTGGCGGCGCAACCGGAAACGGGCTTGAAAGCCGAAGTCGAAGCGATGTTGGCGAAGTGGACGTAGGGCGATGGCGGAAAGAGCGGAAGATGAAATTTCTGGTGCTGTGGTCGTTGGAGGTCAAATTGCTTTCCTCGGAAATGATGAAAGCCGTTCTGCGCCAACAAGATCACGCTCAGAAGTTGGAGGCGGAGGGCAAACTGGAGAAACGCTATCACGTCGTCGGGCGGCACGGCGGGGCGTGGATTTACAACGTGGCCTCCAACGAGGAGCTGGATCGGCTGTTGGCTACCTCGCCAGTGTACAACTTCGCCCACTACGAGGTCTATCCGCTCGCCGAGATGAGCGACGAGGCCGCCGTGATTCATTCGACGCACACGTGAGCCTTAGGAGAGCCTAATGATTTCATTGATGCGTGCCATGCGAATAGCACGCGAGGCGCGCGGGTGGACGCAGGCAGAATTGGCTGCGCGGCTTAAAGTCTCGCAAGGCACAATTTCATTTTGGGAGAACGGCATCGAAGTGCCGTCGCTCGAACATCAAGTGCGGCTGGTCGAAGCCCTGCCGGAAATTCTGACCGACCTGGCCGCGCAGGAGTTAGGTCTGCTGGATCGTGTCCAGGCGCTAGAGCGAGCCGTCTTCAGCGGCAAGTGCGGGTGTGAGGGGTGCAATTGCTCGGCGGAGACGCCGGTGACTCCGGTGAGCGTCGCCGCTCGTCAGGGTGAGAGTTAATTTTTTGTTCCGCGATATTAGCGGACTTATAAAGGTGAGGCCATTAAAATCTTAATCTCTGGCAAAGGCGGCTCGGGCAAAACCACCATCGCCGGAACACTGGCCCGCATCCTGGCCCGGCAGGGCCATCCGGTGCTGGCCATTGATGGCGACAGCAATCCCAATCTCGGCATTGCGCTGGGCGTCGCGCCGGAAACGGTCAATGCCATGCCTGCCCTGCCACGCGACATGTTGCAGGAAGTTGTGGACGAGGCGGGAGACAAATCACAAGTCCTCAGGGTCAGCGTGGCGGAGATTGCGGCGCAGTATGGCGCGACCGCGCCCGACGGCGTTCGCTTGCTGGCGATGGCCCGCCTCGACCATGCGGGCGCGGGTTGAGCGTGCCGCGCTCATGCTACGGTTCGTAGCATTCTGGCCGCGCTGCAGAGTTCAACCACTGAGATGATTATCACCGATATGGAAGCCGGGCTGGAACACCTCAGCCGCTCCACCACCCGCGCCTCCGACGTGATGCTGGTGGTGGCCGAGCCGTATTATCGTTCGTTGGAGACGGCCGGCCGGGTGAAACAAATGGCCGCCGAGTTGGGCATCCCCAAAATCTGTGCCATTGCCAACAAAGTCCGTACGCCCGCCGACGTGCAGGCCGTCCAAACGTATTGCGAGAAGCATAGCCTAGAAATTCTGGCCACCGTGCCGCACGATGAAAAACTGATTGCGGCCTCGCAAATCCCGCAGTCGCCACTCGACTTTTACCCGGAGTCGGAAGCGGTGGTAGCGGTGATGGAACTGGCGGCGAAATTGCGGGCGATGATGAATTGAGGCGACGGGCGATTACGAAATCGGCTACTGGAACGATTTGCCCCTGTGGCAGATGGCCGCCGACACACGCGCCCACCGGGTCACAGCCCGCAACCCGAGTTGCAAGAGTAGAACGCCTATTTTTTGCGTAGCGTTATTAGCAGACTAATAATCACCTTGCTTCAGCGAACTAAACGATGTTCGACTCCTCGCCCCCGGTCAACTCATTGCGCGTCGCTCTGGTAGGCAAAGGCGGCGTGGGCAAGTCCATGATTTGCGGCACGCTGGCCCGGGTACTCGCCCGCCGCGGCCACCGCGTCCTCGCTCTGGATGTGGATACCCTGCCAGGTCTGGCCTTATCACTCGGCCTGAGTCTCGATGCGACCGGTGATGCAGGACTGCCGGAAGAGTTGGGCGAGCGGGTTGAGGGGCGTGGCTGGGTGTTGAGGGAGGGTGTGGACATGGCGGAACTGGTCGCCCAACGTTCTATCGCCGCGCCCGACGGCATCCGTTTCCTGCAACTGGGCAAGTTGCCGGGACGTGTGAAACCGGGTTCGACTACCGCCTTCCGCGCCGTGTTGGAAAGATTCCGTGAGGAGGGCTGGAGCCTGATTGGTGATTTGGCTGCCGGGACCCGCCAGCCCTTCTTCGAGTGGAGCAATTTCGCCGAGGTGGTGTTGGTGGTGGTCGAGCCTTCCGCCAAATCCGCGTTGACCGCACGCCGCCTCGCCAAGCTAGCGGATGAACGAAAGACCGAGGGAGGCGAGACGCGGCCCCGGCCTCTGGTTGGATGGGTGGCGAACAAGTTGCGTTCGGAAAAAGACCTGCAATGCATTGAGCGCGCATTGAACGGGCATCAACTGCCGCTGCTCGCGGCCCTGCCCTACGACGAGCAGTGCGCGGCCGCCGAGCGGCTTGGTCAGGCCCCCATAGACGTTGTGCCAAATGCTGCGGCGATCGTTGCGATTGAGAAACTCGCGACGTGGCTTGAGCAACGGTCACCGATATCGAAAGGAGTTCTCCAATGAAAATTGCGATTGTCGGCAAAGGCGGCGTGGGCAAGACGACCACGGCTGGCACGGTTGCGCGCCTGATGGCGCGGCAAGGGCGAGACGTCATTGCGCTGGATTGTGACGCGAACCCGAATCTGGGGCTGTCGCTGGGCCTCTCGGTGGAAGAGACGGAGCGCCTCGCGGCCATTCGTCAGTCATTGGATGCGGAGGATGGCGACAAGGCCGAGCACGCCCCGACCGTGCCGGAGATTCTGGAGCGCTTTGGGACCTGGGCGCCCGACCGCGTGCGGCTGGCGGTGGTGACGAAAATTGACCACTTCGACCCCGGCTGTCCTTGATGCGGCATCTCGGCCGAGCAGTTGCTTGGCGAAATGACCGCGACCAATGGCGACCGGGTGGTGATGGCCGACATGGAGGCCGGGCTGGGGACGTTGAGCCGCATGACGGAAGGCCAGGTGGACTTTGTATTGGTGATCGCCGAGCCGACGGCGAAGGCGCTCGAGGTGGCCCAACGAGCCGTCGTGCTGGCGCGCGAGCGCAACGTGGGCCAGGTCGTGGTAGTCGCCAATCGCATCCGCAACGCGGAGAATTTGGAGAGGGTGCGAAAGGCGTTGCCGGACGAGGAAATTATCGTCGTGCCGGAGGATCCGGCGATTGAAGCCGCCGACCGGGAAGCTGTCGCCCCGATTGATGTCGCGCCCGACTCGCCGGGCGTGCAGGCGTTTGCGGCGGTCGCGCGTCGGTTGTTGGAGCGCGTCAACTAAAGGAGCAATCTATGGACGACTCAACACTTGAATCTGCCCGTGCCTTTCACGGCCACAACTGCCCCGGCCTCGCCATCGGTCTCCGCGTCGCGCAAGTCGCACTGCGCGAACTGGGGCCGCACTCACAAGAGAACGAGGTCACCGCCATCGTCGAAAGCGATATGTGAACGGTGGATGGAATCCAGTCGTTGACTGGATGCACCCTCGGCAAAGGCAATCTCATTTTCAAAGATTACGGCAAGCACGTCTACACCTTTGTCCGAAAGTCAGATGGCAAGGCCATCCGCGTGGTGGGTCGCCCCGAGTATTGGAACGAGCGCACACCGGAGCATCAGGTTCTTCAGGCCAAGATGCGCGCTGGCCCCCTCACGCCGGAGGAGCGCGCGCGCTTCCTGGCCTTGCAGGAAGAACGCTCCCACCAGATTCTCGAAATGCCGGAGGAACATTTGTTGGCGATTCAACCCACCAAGGCGCACCTGCCAAAAAAGGTGCGTCAGGCGCACTACCTGCTCTGCGACCAATGCGGTGAACTGACGTTGGAATCACACACGCGCCGTCTGCAAGACCAGACCGTGTGCATCCCATGTTTTGAGAGCAAGGGAAGTTAAGGATGATGACCGAGGCCCCGCCGGAGTGGGCGTTCCGGCAAAACGTGCTGGAGACGTTGCGCGGCTACCGCACTGCGCAGACGCTCATCACTTGCGCCGAACTCAGCGTGTTTGAGGCGCTGGCCGATGGCCCGTGCACCGTCACGGAACTCGCGGCTGAGTTGCAGGCGACGACGCGCGGTCTGAGCCTTCTGCTCGATGCCGCAGTCGGGATTGGCCTGCTGGAGAAAATTAATGAACGCTACGCCAACACGCCGCTGGCCGAGGCCTGCCTGGTAAAGGATGGCCCGTACTACCTCGGCCACTTTGTCAAACGTGAGGGCGCGTTCTATCGCCGCTGGAGCCATCTCACCGCCGCCGTCAAAACCGGGCAACGGCCTGAAGAGAACACGCGCGATGAAGAACCTGAAGATTGGGTGCGCGACTTTGAACTTGCACTGTACAGCCTCGCGCGCGCCATCGCTCCACTCGTGGCCGAAGCGTTGGCCCTGCCCGAAGGCCGCCCGTTGCGCGTGCTGGATGTGGGCGGCGGACACGGCGGCTACAGCCTCGCGCTTGCGCGGCGCTATCCCAACGTGACGGCCACTGTCTTCGAACTGCCGCGCGTCGTGCCAATTGCCCACGAGATTGTCGCCAATGAGGGCCTCGCGGAGCGGGTGAACGTACAGGAAGGCGACTTCCAACGCGAGGCCCTCGGCCACGGTTACGATGTGGCGCTGGTCTTTGGCGTGCTGAACGGCGAAGCGCCGGAAAGGAGGACAACGCTCATCCAAAAAGTTTTCAATGCGCTCAACCCTGGTGGTCGCATCGTCGTGCGTGAATTCCTGCTCAACGCGGATCGGGCCGGCCCGCCCGAAGCCGCCCTCTTCGCCTTGCAGATGTTGTTGGCAACGGAGGCCGGGGGACTCAGCACGATGGACGAACTCACAGATTGGTTGTATAGCGCGGGCTTCCGCCCACCGCAAACCGTGAGCCTGCCGGCCTGGACCGGCTCATCGCTCATCATCGTCGCGGAGAAACCGTAATTCTCATCACTCCACAGGAGGAGAAAACCATGAAACGCCTGCTAAATCTCACCATCATATTCGTCCTGCTTCTGGCGGCCTGCGGCCCGGCGGCCACTACTGAGGCGCCACCCACCGCAGCGGCCCCAACCGCTGCACCGCCTACCGCAGTCCCACCCACCCAACCACCGCCAACGGAGGTGCCCACGCCGGAGCCGACCGCCCTGCCCGGTGGCACGCTCGTTGTCGCCATAGGCGAAGACCCCGGCCAGTTCAACCCCGGCATCACCACCAGTTTCGGCCCCCATTCCGTCGCCGACTCGATCTACAACGGGCTGGTCGGCCTGGATGTCAACGCCAACCCCGTGCCTGATCTGGCAACGAGTTGGGAGATTTCGGATGACTCTACAACATACACCTTCCACCTCGCCGAGGGCGTGACCTGGCACGACGGCGAGCCGTTCTCCTCGGAGGATGTGAAGTTCACTTTTGAGAACATCCTGCTCAAATATCACTCGCGCACCAAGGCCGGGCTGGAAAAGATTGTGGCCGGAATTGACACGCCTGATGCCAACACCGTCGTGTTCCGCTTCAACAAGCCCTACGCGCCTCTGTTGCAACGCCTCGATGTGACCGAAACGCCGATTTTGCCCAAACATATCTATGAGGGCATCGAGGACCCGACTAAGGCTGATGCCAACCTGAAACCGGTGGGAACCGGACCCTTCGTCCTCGACTTGTACACGCCTGGGGTGGAGATCCGCTTAAAGCGCAACGAAAACTATTTCAAAGCCGGCCTGCCCCACTTTGATGAGGTGGTGTTCCGTATCATCCCCGATGTCAACACTCAGATTCAGGCGCTGGAGGCGGGCGAGGTGGATTACGTGTGGCGTGTGCCCGGCCCGGATACTGCCCGTATCACCGACTCGCCCAACACCGATGTGCTACCCGTGTTCTCCGTCCCCGGCGGCGGCTACTGTATCATGACGATGACGTTCAACTTGGAACGCGACGTCTTCAAGGACGTGAAGGTGCGCGAAGCGTTTGCCTACGCCATTGACCGCCAGCAAATCGTGGATCAGATCCTCTTCGGGCAGGGGCGCGCGGCCAAGGCCCCGATTTCGAGCGGCATTGGTTGGGCGCATCTCACCGATGGGCCACAGTATGCGTATGATCCGGCGATGGCTGAGAAGTTGCTGGACGAGGCCGGTTTCCCGAAAGGGGCGGACGGTGTGCGCTTCACGGTGGACTTTGTCCACTTCCCCACGTTCTCTAAATATGGGGAAGTCCTCCGTGAACAATTGGGCAAAGTCGGCGTTGACTTTGAGCTCCGTCCGATTGAGCGCGATGCCGCCATCGATACTATCTTCAACCAGCGCGACTTCGACACCAACGTCATCTCTTACTGCAACACCACTGACCCGGAGATTGGCGTGCGGCGTATGTACGTCTCGTCCAACATCGGCAACATTCCCTTCTCCAATGGCGCCACCTACCCGAACCCGGAGGTCGAGGCGCTGTTCGACCAGGCCGCTTCTACCGCCGACCAGGCGGCGCGTGGTGACATTTACCACCAGATTCAGGAAATCCTCCTCACCGATCTGCCTTACTGGTGGCTGGTCGAGACGGACTTCGGCATCGGCGTGCGCTCGAAGTGCCACGACTTCAAGGGTTGGTCGGGCCACTTCGCTGAGGCAGCGTGGTGCGAACAATAGCAGATAACGCATAGCTGATAGCAGATGGCAGATAGCGGTTCGCCATCTGCTATTAGCTTTTGACCATCTGCCATGACGCAGTATCTTTTGCGCCGGCTCCTACAAATCCCACCGCTGCTATTGGGCATCGTCGTCTTCACGTTCGTGCTGATCCACATCGCGCCAGGCGATCCCATCGTCGCCCTGGCGGGCGAACATGGCGACGCGGCTTACTACGCCCAGATGCGGGCGAAGTTCGGGCTGGATCGCCCCTTGCCGGAGCAACTCTGGATATATCTTTCGTCGTTGGCGCGGGGTGATCTGGGATATTCGTTCTCGCAGGGCCAGCCGGTGCTGAACATCATCCTCAGCCGCACGCCGACGACGTTGCTGTTGATAGTGACGGCGCTCGTGCTTTCGACCGGAATGGGACTCGGACTGGGGGTACTGGCGGCCCGTCGCCCTCACACGGCGATGGATGCTTCTGTAACATCAATCTCGCTTTTCGGCCACGCCCTGCCCGTCTTTTGGCTGGCGCAGATGATGATCTTTGCCCTGGCCGTTCAACTCGGCTGGTTCCCAACCCATGGCCTGACCAGCGCCCGTGAGCGGTACACGGGCCTGCGCCTTGTCCTCGACATCGCTTACCACCTGGCTCTACCGGCAACGGCGCTGGCCCTGCATAACATCGCCATCGTTAGCCGCCTCACGCGCGCGGGGATGCTCGAGGCGCTGGCGCAGCCTTACACTTTGGCGGCCCGTGCCAAAGGGGTTACAGAGCGCTGGGTGCATTGGCGCCACGCCCTGCGCAACGCCCTGTTGCCAGTGGTGACGGTAGTGGGTGGGCAGGTGGGTTTTCTGTTTGCCGGGGCGGTGCTGACTGAGTCGGTTTTTGCCTGGCCCGGCTTGGGCCGCCTCTTGCTGGATGCAACCTACGCGCGAGATTATCCCGTCCTACTCGGCATGTTCTTGCTCATCAGCGCCACCGTCATCCTGGTTAACCTGCTTACCGACATGGTCTACGCTTTTCTCGATCCGAGGATCCATTACACGTGAGACTGAAATGACCTCGAACATCCCGGAGCAGTTTGTCCTGCCCGTACCGGCGATACGGCGATGGCCGCAATCGGCAATGCCTGGTCTCACTTTCCGGCTACGCAGGTTAAGCCCAACCGCCATCCTAGGCCTGGTGCTAGTGCTCGGTGTCGCGGTCATGGCGTTGTTTGCAGATGTGCTCGCGCCGGTAAGCCCCTGGTCGAGCGTGGCCAAACCCTTTCAGTCCCCTGGCCCAGCGCACCCTCTCGGCACAGATGACCTTGGGCGTGATCTGCTGGCGGGCATCATTCATGGTAGTCGCACTTCACTCATCGTTGGATTGACGGTGGCTGGCTTGTCTGCCGGGATCGGGATCATCCTGGGTTTGTCATCAGGCTACTTTGGGGGAGTCTTCGACGATGTCTTGATGCGACTGACTGAATTCTTTCAGGTCATCCCGCGCTTTTTCTTGGCTCTCGTGGCCGTCGCGCTTTTTGAGCCTGGACTGGTCACAGTCACGCTCGTCCTGGGTCTGACCTCGTGGCCGATGACAGTCAGATTATTGCGGGCGCAAGTGCTATCGATACGTGAACGCGAATACGTGATTGCCGCGCGCGCCCTGGGTGCAGATCATCAATCCATCCTTTGGATGCATATCTTGCCGAACACCTTAACCCCCGTTATTGTCCACACGTCGTTGATGATTGGGCAAGCGATGTTGACTGAAGCCAGCCTGGCGTTCCTCGGCCTGGGCGATCCCAACCATATCAGTTGGGGCTACCTGCTTAACAACGCTCAACCGTTTCTGCGCACTGCCTGGTGGATGCCCTTATTCCCTGGCCTGGCCATCGCGCTCGCCGTGCTCGGCTTCAACTTACTCAGCGATGGCCTCAACAACAGCTATTGGCAACGGGGTTGATAAGCACTTTAGGCCTGCCCGCGCGATAACAGTAACGAACGCCTGCCACAGACGCCAGGCACGCTTGAAGCTGGCTCCCATCAGCGCCGCCACCCGCCAATAGCGTGAGTGTCTATGCGTCACCGTCCGATCTACATCATGTGATCGTGTTCGATTAGGAGTTCCAAATTAATCGTTGACCTCTCTGCACGAACTACCTCTAGTGGCAGAGAAGCTACTGCTGTACGTCCATTCCTGCCGCAATTCATGGCATATCCACCTGGCTAAAGCGAGAGCCGAGAACGAGAAACCCATTAATGGCCTGGGCAGGCTATCGCTATGCGACTCTGGGGTTGTGAAGCCTCGATAGTTCCTTCGCTTTGGCGGAAGTATGTTGCCATCCAACGACCGTCTTGTTGCCCAACGGCTACTGGCTGTTACCGAAGAAGAATTGCAGTGCATCGTGCTGGACATTCACGACGGGCCGGTGCAGAACTTGTTTGCCATCGTCACCGGCGACACCAAAGTCGTCAATCGAGGCAAAGCAGATCAGCTGTTCATCAACACGGCGGGTGTTGGGCTAATCCGTCGCGAGGCGACTCTCTCCGCCTTCAACGCGCGCCCGGGCGACAAAGTCATCATCAATGGCCCGCTCGGCGACCATGGCATTGCGGTAATGATTGCGCGTGAGTCGCTCGACATGGAATTGGATGTGGTCAGTGATACAGCGGCGTTACACACTCTGGCCGCCGCCTTGCTCAACGCTGTGCCCGATGTGCGCTGCCTGAAAGACCCCACGCGCGGTGGTCTGGCGACCAGCTTAAACGAGATCGCGCTCAGCTCTGAAGTGGCGATTGCGATTGATGAGTTGGCTGTCCCAGTGCGCGCAGCGGTGCGCGGGGCGTGCGAGATTCTGGGGCTTGATCCGATGACGATTACCAATGAGGGCAAGTTGATTGCGATTGTTCCGCCCGAGTCGGTTGAGACGGCGCTGGCCGTGTTACGCCGTCATCCGCTGGGCGTCGAGGCGTCAATGATCGGCGAGGTGCGCGCCGAGCCGCCGGGCATGGTGTTCCTGCGCACCGAAATCGGCGGCACGCGCGTGCTGGATATGCTGGTCGGTGACCCGCTACCCAGGATCTGCTAAGGCAGAACAAGTACGGCGATCTCCATCCAAGCGATAGGCGGGTGACAGTCAAATGACCCACTCCCAACCGGCTAGGTCACGATAATTTCTGTGGCATGGGCGTTAGAAGGCGCTGGCACCGGCATGACTTCAGTGAGCAATTTGCACGGATTCATGACGCCTTGGGGATCAAGCGCACGTTTGACGGCGTGCAATATCTCCAGGCCGGTTTGGCCTTCGGCTTGTCCCAACCACTTGGCATGGTCATAGCCCACCCCGTGATGATGCGAGAGCGCACCGCCGTAATTCATAATGCCATCAGTCGCCGCGGTTTTTATCTGATGCCATTGCTCTAACTCACGCCCACGTGTGCTCCGGGCCAGAAACGTGACATACAACGAAGCGCCATCTCGATAAACGTGCGACAGATGGGTGAGCGTCAATGCCTTTGAACCGGTAGCGGCGATGGTCTGGGAAACAATCGAATTGATACGGCCATGCAAGGCCTCGACATTCTTCCATTCGGTTGCGGTTTCCAGCGTGTCCACCAGAATTCCACGGTCGAGCAAGACATCGCGCAAGTAGGGCGTGTGGAATCGGTCGCGCACCCAACTGCGGACTGGGCTTGCACCAAGGTTGAACGCCCCCTGCTTCTTGCAAATGGTCTGAGCATGTTGAGCTTCGTGCAGGGCGCACTCATCATCGCCTTCAAACCGGAGGAGCAACAACGCGCCACGCTCGAACGAATGACCCGCGCGCGCCAGCGCTGCCAAACCGAACTTTTGCTTGAGGCTCGTCCAGCCGGTCTGACCCTCGCGCATGTGAAACGTTGTGCGAGTCTCGGCTTCATCCGACAATCGTGCGAGGGCTGGCGTCAGGCCCGTTTGCATGATGGCGCGCAGAGCTTCCACCGCCGCGTGAAAGTCACGGAATAGCCAACCAGCTTCCTGCTGAAACTTGGGCACAGGCTGCACGCGCAGGGTCGCCTGGGTGATGATGCCAAACACCCCCTCCGAGCCAGTGAGCAATTGCAACAGGGACGGCCCGGTGGCGCGGGCCGGAACGGTGGGCGTCTCCACCCACCCACACGGCGTCACCATCCGTGCGCCCACCACCATGTCTTCAATCTTGCCGTATTTGGTGGAGGCTTGCCCGGCGCTGCGCGTCGCAATCCAGCCACCCAGAGTCGAGAACTCAAACGATTGAGGAAAGTGATTGAGGGTCAGGCCACACTGATTAAGTGCGGCTTCTAAAGCGGGCCCCAGGATGCCCGCTTCGGCAGTGACCGTCTGTGACATCTCATCGATGGATAGCACGCGATTCAAGCGAGCCAGACTCACGGTGAAGGCCGGCCGCGTGCCCATCGGCTCCACGCCACCCACCACCGAAGTGCCGCCGCCAAAGGGGATGACGGCAACGCCGTTCTCATTGGCTAACGCCAGCACTTTCAAGATTTCGTCTTCGTTATCCGGGAAGATCACGGCATCGGTGGGGTTGGGAACCTGTCCCTGCCGGAGTTGAATCAAATCGCGATAACTCTTTCCCAACGAGTGCGCGCGGCGGACTGCATCGGCGGTGACCACGGCCTCGGCGCCCACGATTTGGCGGAGCGCCGCGAGGGTGGCTTCATCCAATCGGCTAGGGCGCAGTTGAATCGTTTCCGGGTTGACCGGCGGCGTCCGCGTTTCATCGGTCAATACCAGAGTCTCTTTGAGGTAAGGCCAAGCGAATGGCCGCTTCTCCATTGAATAGGTGGTATCGGCATAGCCCCACCCATACCAACGCATTTCACGCCTGCTCATGCTGCGCCTCCGGCAGATTCCCGGTTGAGTCAAAGCGCCGGGTGAGCGCCACCTGCTGACGATAGGCGTTCACTTGTCGCGCCATGTCGTCAGCGCTCCATCCCAGTAATGGCGCCATCCTCACGGCGATGCCGTGCGCCAATGGCAAGCCCTGCCCCGGCGCTTCGTGCAGCAACCGCGTGCGCCGAATGAGCACGTCGTTCAGTGTGCAGGCCATTTCGTGCTCCACCGCGTAAGGGATTTCGGCGTACAGATAAGGTAAGCCGTCCACCATTCGGCGACCCAGGCTTTTATCCTGCGCAGCCCGATTCAACACCGTCATGCACTGTGAGCCATACGCCGATACGAGATAGCGAAGGACATCATCTTCCAATTCGGCGGCGGCACGGGCGTTCTCAATCAACACGGTCACCTCGGGCTGATTGCCGATACTGGAGTCCAATGGCACACGGTCGGTGCGGCAGGTTGAGCCGCGCCCGAGTTGCGCCGACACCACATCCATCACATCCTTCGCCATCGCGCGGTGTGTGGTCAGTTTCCCTCCGGCAATGGAAATCAGACCCGAGTCAGAAATAGAAATGTGATGCTCGCGGGTAGCGCCATAGGCGGCCCCGCCTGCGCCGTGCACGAGCGGCCTGAGGCCCGCGAAGGTGCTGACCACATCCGTATCGGTGAGGTGCGTGTCGGCAAACGCTCGATTGACCGATTCCAACAACCATGTCACTTCATCTCTCAGCGCGTACACCGACTCTAAATCGCCAGCGTAATCGGCATCGGTTGTTCCAATGAGGCTGGTCGTCCGCCAGGGCACGGCATACAGCATACGCTGATCCCCCGCCGCCGCGAAGATCACCTGACCGGCAATAGGGAACTTGGCGTGGGGCACGGCAACGTGGATGCCTTTGTTCGGGCGCACACTGGGCGCCGACGCCTGGTCGAGATTCCGTATGGCATCGTTCCACGGCCCGGTGGCATTCACCACCCGCGCCGCCCGCACTTCGAACGTCTCGCCGGTGAGTACATCTCGGACACCCACTCCAGCGACATGGCCTTGAGATTTAAGCAGGCCCATTACCTCAGCATAATTAAGTGTCAAAGCACCGTGTTCGTAAGCCGATTTTATGATGGCCAGGGTCAGGCGCGCATCGTCGGCGGCGCGCTCCCAGTAGCGGATAGCATCGCGGCCACCCCGCATTGAGATGTTTGGTTCAGCCGATGCCAATTGCCCCGCCGTCAAATGTTCACTCAAGTGGATATTGCGATATTGAGCCAGCGCATCATACGCCCAGAAACCGACTTGCACTTTGAGACGGCGACGCCAATCATCCGCCAATGGGATGGTAGACGGCAGCGCGGATACCAGGTGCGGCGCGAGGGCATGTAGTATTCGGCGCTCCGCGCAGGCTTGATGTACCACGCCAAACTGGAGTGATTGGACGTACCGCAAGCCGCCATGAATGATGCGGGCCGAGTTGCCGCTGGTGCCGCCCGCGAAATCTTGTTTTTCCAAGAGGGCAATGCTGAAACCGCGCAGGGTGGCGTCGCGGGCGATCCCTGCGCCGGTGATGCCGCCGCCGATCACAACCACATCAAAGGTCTGTGACCGCAATTGTTCGAGGAAAGCGGCGCGCGTGCGCAGAGTAAAGATGGGGCTTGAAGCGGGCATGCGCTTGCTCGGCTATATCGCCAGGCAGATCTCAGCAGTCTGGTGCACGTTATTTCAAAATTGATTTAGGCCAGCAGGGTGAGTCGGTCCGGCGACACTCCGACTTTCAATCGCTGGGCTACAGTATACAAAATCTCGCCGTCGGCGTGGATGGGCAATGACCCGGGGAGATGATGACAATGCGGCGTCAGCTAGAACCGTCGCCCGACTATGAGAATATGTTCATTCGTTCGAGATATGAGTGCCGGTCTCGCCACGCAGCGCGCGTGTAATGCTCTCCGGGTTTGTCACCAACGCCTGTCGGCCGCCGTTTTCCAAAAAGCTGATGATGGCGCTGATCTTTGGCTCCATGCTGCCTTTGGCAAAATGTCCCTCGGCGCGATATTGCCTGGCCTCTGCCAACGTCATATGATCAAGCCAGCGCTGAGTTGGCTTATTGAAATTGATAGCGACCTTTTCGACTTCGGTCGAAATCAGAAAAAGATCGGCCTGGATGCTCGAGGCGAGCAGCGCCGAAGCAAGGTCTTTGTCAATCACTGCCTCCACACCGCTCAACTCACCCGCTTCGTTTCGAATGACCGGGATGCCGCCTCCCCCAACGCCGACCACAGTAAAGCCCGCATTCACCAGTGACATGATCGCCTCTTGTTGCAGGATCTGTTTTGGCGCGGGGGAGGCAACGACGCGCCGCCAGCCGCGCCCGGCATCTTCGACCACCGTCCAGCCGTATTGTTCGTGGTTCTTCTGCGCGCTGGCCTCATCCATGAACGAGCCAATCGGTTTGCTGGGACGCTGAAAGGCCGGGTCGTCGCGATCCACCAGCACTTGCGTGACCACGGTCGCCGCCTGTCGGCTCAAGCCCCGTTTGCCAAACTCAATGAGCAGCGCCATCTGAAACATGTAGCCAATCGCGCCCTGCGAGTCTGCTCCGCAATAATCTAGCGGGACGGCGTGCAGCTCGTGCAGCGAGAGTTCCGAACGGCGCAGGATGAAGCCGACCTGCGGGCCGTTGCCGTGTGTGACGATCACGTTCCAGCCCTCTTGCAGCATGTCGGTGATGCGCGCCATCATCTCGCTGGCCGCCGCGTATTGATCGGAGATGGTCTTGTGTTGAGCGTCTTTGATCAGCGCATTGCCGCCAACGGCCACGACCGCGAGTTTGGGGCTGGTGGTATTCATCAGGTTCTCCTTCAGTGCGGATGATTATGAAGCAACGCTGAGGTGATATTACACCACTCGATCTGTCGCTAATGCGCTGACGGCCTGCTCAAAGCAGGCGAGCGGCGCGCGCGTGATACCAGCGCCGATCTGCCCGATACCCGCCGCGCGGTGCGCGATGCCGGTGTTGATAACAGGGGCGATGCCGGTGTCCACGACTTTGCGGGCGTCAATGCCGCAGGGCGTCCCGGAAAACCCGAGCGGCGGCAGGGTGAAAGCGTTATTCACACCCAGGGTGATGTGCGCCATGTCGCGCGTGTAGCCAATCGCGTCTTGCGGTGTCCCGCCTACGAACTGCGCGATGGCAGGTGCTGTGCCCATGGCAAAGCCGCCCAGGCCACATGTTTCTGTGATAGCGCTATCGCCGAGATCGGGCGCAGCATCGGCCATGGAATAGCCGGGGAAGAAGAGCCCTTCTACTATGGGGGCGGGCGCGGTGAACCAGCGGTCACCCAGCCCGCTCACGCGGACGCCAAACTCCACGCCGTTGCGCGCCATGACAGTGACGAGACTACTGCCACGGACGCCATGTGCTGCGTCCAACATCGCCTTGCACGCCGCCATTGAAAGGTTTAAAAAGAAATGATCGTTTCCAGCGATGAACTCAAGCACGGCAGCGCTGGTCGCGATGGGTGTTTGAGTTTTGAGCAGCGCGGGCGTCAGGCGTTTGAAGAGCAGCGAGGTGGCCGCCCCGTTGCGGTTGTGGCATTCGTCGCCCATGTGCAACGCTTGCGCGATGATGGGCTTGAGTTCGACTCCGCCGAGCACGTCAACCGCCGCGCGCATCGCTGGGCCGAGCACATCGCGCATCCACCGTAACCGCTCAATGACATTCGCCTCGTTCGCGCCAAAGCGCAGCACTTTCCCAAGACCTTCGTTCAAATTGCTAAAAGCGCGATTGCCGCCGGAGGTGTTTTCCACAATCCACACCGGCATCGTTGGGCTGATCACGCCCGCCATCGGCCCGACCGCATGGTGATGATGGCATGGTTCAAAAGTGACCTCACCGCTGGCAGCCAGACTGCGTGCCTGCTCCAGCGTTTCCACCCAGCCCTCGTACAAAATCGCGCCCACAATCGCGCCCTGCATCGGCCCGCACATGCCATCCCAATGTACCGGCGGCCCGGCGTGCAGAATCATTCGCTCGCCCATGCCGGGCAAGGCCTCGCGGGCCGAGGCCACGCCGCGCAACACCGGCTGTGCGGCCAGCAAGCGCTCAAGCGCCTGCTGATTCGCCTGTTCAATATCGGGCCGATTCACGAGTTCGGCCAACTGCCGACCGATCTCGCGGTCACTGCGGGCGGGCGGACTCCACTCCACATGCAGCGTGCCGCCCCCGGTCTGCTGAATCGACTCCGCAAACGACGCCAGCCCGACGTTGACCACGCGCAACTCTTGCTTGAACAGGCTCTCGACGATGGTGGACTCCGGCATTCAATGGTTCCTTTCACTGACAATCGCCCCCGCAAGCCGTGCGGCTTGCGCATTGCTTTCAGTCAGCCACGCGCCCGCCGCGCGCAGGGTATTCTCCTGTCGCGCTAAATTTTGCGGATCAGACTCTGTGCCGCAGACGGAGGCAATGAAGTTCACCTCGCGGCTGCCCGCCGCTGCGCGCGCTTCCCGAATCGCCGGAACTAACTCACCCGCCGGATCCAGGTTCGAGCCGTAGCCGAGCACCACATCCAACAGGATCACGGCCACTTCCGGGTCGGCGGCTTCTTTCACAATACGTTCGTTGCGCAGGCGGAAGTCAATCATCGGATGCGGGCGGCCCTGCGTGAACGCGTCGTCTCCGAGGTCAATTGCGGTGTGCGCCTGACTCTGCCAGACATTCGCGAGGCGGTGCTCCGGCTTGAGTGGGATGTTGGAATGGATCGAGCCGAGCGCCTCGCCGAGCAAGAGCAGGCTTTCAAAGCAGAACGTGCCGCCGCTGAACAGGCCGCGCACGTAGCGTTGGCCGGGCTGGAATTGGGCGGCGAGTTTAGGGGCGAGTTGAACCTGCTCATCGGAGAGCGGCCAGCCCTGCGTTGGGCGGGGCTGCCCGTGGGATAGCGCCACTGCGATGGCCGCCGCCTCTTCGAGTGTGCTGGCCGCCATTACTCCTTCACGTTCCACGGTTGCCGGGTCAGCGCCGAGAAAATCCACGACCACGGGTTTGGAAATCTGCGCGGCCTTCTCCAACACACGTGCGGCGACTTCGGGCGCGGGCGGTTTCGAGATCAGCACGATCACATCTGTCGTCGAATCGATAGCCAGCGCCTCGAGCGCCGTCAACATCGAAATGCCGCCGACCTGCACGTGCAAATCGTGGCTGCCGAGGCCGATGGCCTGCGAGACGCCGCTGCCCCAGCGGTCAATCAAACATGTCACCTGTTGTGTGCCCGTGCCGGAAGCGCCGATGACACCGATGCTGCCGCGTCGCACGACGTTGGCGAAACCGAGCGGGATGCCGTTGATGATGGCGGTGCCGCAGTCCGGGCCCATCACCAGCAAGCCATGCTCACGCGCGTATTGCTTCAACACAATTTCATCGGCCAGGCTGACGTTGTCACTGAACAACATGACGTGCAGGCCGTGGTGCAGGGCTTTGAGCGCCTCAGACGCGGCGTAATCGCCCGGCGTGGAGATCAGCGCGAAGTTTGCGTCGGGCAGCACGTTGAGCGCCATCTCGATGCTGCGCGGCGGGGTGCGGCGCGGTCCGGAACCATCACCCGAGTCGGTGGAGCGGCGCGTGAGAGACGCCAGCGCTTCATCGAGAATCTTTTCAAGCGCGGATCCAACTTCGCCCTGCAAGACGATGAGCAGATCATTCGGGCTGCCTTCGACGCTATCTGTGGATAAGCCGGCCTCGCGCAACAGGTCGAGGTTGTTTTCGGTCGCCATCACCGCCGAGGCCTGCTGCACGCCCGATTGTTCGGACAGCCCTTTGGAGAATTGCATCAGGGCCACCGAATCGCGGTAAAAGTTTTTCAGCACACGTTGAACAGTGGGCATACAGCTCTCAATCGCGAGGGGTAGTCGCCCCGAGCTACGCAAATCCCCAAACAGATTTGCGTAGCTCGGGGTAAGAAATTCGGGTTGAAGAGACGAGGATCAATCGCTGGCGCCGGCCGCTGCCTTTTGTTCGACCACCTGGGGCGCGGTTTCGTTGCGGGTGTAGTACATCATCACCGTCAACAGCGCCGCTATCGACAGATAGCCGACGGTCGGGCCCCAAGCGTTGCTGAAGTTGGCCGGGTCGAGGCTGGGCAGAAAGCGCAGTTCGGTCGCATGGATGAAGCCCACGTAGGCGCATAGCGCGCCGAAGAGGGAGTACCCAATGGCGCCTTTCCAGTTACGATCGATCACGTAAGCGGCGATGGCGGCCAGGATCATGCCGGACAGGATCGCACCCGCGCCGAGGATCGCCATGCCTCCGTAACTAACTCCGTTGCTGGCCAGTTGGTCGAGGCCGAGCGTCGCCGCGTTGGTGCCGGCTGCGTTCAATCCATTATCCACCTGCGTTTTGACAAAGTCGGCAATCCACGGCACGATCGCCAACGCTACCGCTGGAGCGTGTCGAGCCGGGCTGGCGTTGAAGGCCTGCGAGGTGATCAACATGCCGATGTAGACCAGGATTGGCAGAATGGCAACAATCGGAATAATCGCCGAAAGGATGCCCAGCAGGCCAAGCACGCCGAGCAGTAGCATCACCACGCCAGTCAGCCACGAGTAGCCCACGCGCGACCCGACCGATTTCCAGCCGGGATGGCCAATATAGATGAGAGTCGGGAACGGACTGCCGAACAGCGAGGCCACCAGCGTGCCACCAGCGGCGGCCAGCATGGCTTCACGGGTGTCATAAGTATCACCGCCCGCCAACGCGCTCTCAACGTTGTTGAGCGATTCGAGGAATAGATAGATCGCCAGCGGGATGGCTGTGATTAGGTAGGGAGCGATGCGCGGCAAGCCTTCTAGTAACGGTTGAATCTGCGGCAACGGGAAGGCGAACGTCACGTTTGCGATGGCGTCAGTCAGCGCGCCGAGCTTCATGTAACCTGAAGCCCAGCCGAGGATGATACCAATGATCACCGCCACGAGGCCGGCGGGCAATTTGCCAGGGAACTGCACGTTTGCCAGCCAGCCCACGAAGATGATGCCAAATGACACCATGCTGATCCAGGCCACATTCCACGCGCCGAAGGCCGCCCCCATGGCAATGTACGTGATCGCCACGCCCGCCAGCGTGCCGAGCATCGCGGCGCGCGGAGTCAGTTTCTGCATCGTTGGGCCGACGAACGCGCCGATGCCGGCGACGAGGGCGTGAACGAAGCACCAGGCCACGCCAACCGCCCAGATGGTGTCGAAACTCTCGCCCGCGATTTTGAGGGGCAACATGACTGCGAATGTGACGAGGAAGTAGTGCGGCACCGAAATGCCATAGGGCACCGCCGTCACGTCGTCGCGGCCCTCTTTTTTCGCCAGCCGGTAGGCCATGTAAGCAAAGTAGATGTTGCCCACCGCCAGCGACAGCACCAGCCCCGGCACGATCCGGCCAAAGAGAATCTCTTTGGGGAACTGGATCACGAATTGCATCAGGCCGACGGCGACCAGCGTGTTCGTGATGCTGTTCGTGCACAATCCGAAGAAGCCGTTCAAGTCACCGGCAACCCACAAGCGAACATTTCCTGATTTCATCGTTTCAGTCCTTTCGTGCAATGAGTGGATGGATGAAGAGCCTAAGCGTGAAGGTGTGAATTATCGAATCAGGTACATCGGCCATCTGAGTTCCTTTCGGTCGGTCAATCGCCTGCCGGCGCGACGACGGGCTGTTCGCTCCCTTCCGGCGCAGACGATGAGTAGGGTAAGTACGCAAACCCGAAGCACAGCACTGCCATCAACAAGTAGCCCAGCGCAATGCCCGGTGAAACGCCGATGCCCACTTGCGGCCCATGAATGAATCCAAAGAAGGCCAGCACCGCGCCGGCGGCGGCATAGGCGGCGGCAAGTTTCGGCTTGCGGTCGAGCAGGAAAGCGCCGATTGCGCCAATGATCAAGCCGCTGAGGATCGCGCCACCCCCAAGGTAGGTCAGCCCGTCATACAGCACGCCCGCACTGGTCAATTTATCCAATCCGACTTTGGCGGCGTCTGTTCCGGCGGCGTTCAACGCGCCATCTACCAAACCCTGTCCCCAGGCGGCAAAGTGCGGCACTAGCGCCAGCACAATCGCCGGGGCATGATGCCGGGGTGTGGCCTGAAAAGCCTGTGCGCCAATCAACGCGCCGATGTACAGCAGAATGGGGAGGATGGCGACGAGCGGGATCAGGTTGAGCAGCAGCGGCACGATGCCGAGCAGCGTCACGGTGATCACGAGTGCGCCAGTCGCAAGTGAGTAGCCGATACGCCCGCCAACGGCCTTCCAGCCCGGATGGCCGATGTAGACCGCATTCGGGAAGCAACTCCCCAGACACGTCCCGATCAGGCTGTTGAAGCCGTCCACAAAAAGCACCTCGCGCACACTGTACTCATCGCCCGCCGCCGCGGCGCTTTCCACGTTGTCCATCGCTTCGATAAAGTCATACACGCCGAACGGAATGGCGGTGACCAACAGGGGCGCGATATTCACGAAGCCGGTGAGGAGATGGTCGATGGTGGGCAGCGGGATGGAGAAACCGATGTGATTCAGTGAGGTTTGCAGCGCCGCTGGATCCATCACGGGCGCCACGCCTGTCAGAGTCGCGCCCCACGCCAGCGCGGTGCCGACGCCGATGGCGACCAAACCGGCCGGGAGTTTGAACGGGAACTGCACGCCGGCAAACCAGCCGCCGAAGACAATCGCCAGACTCAGCAGGCCAATCCAGGGCAATTGCAGAATCTGCATACTGGGCCGCAGGGCGATGAAGGCGATGGACACGCCGGCCAGTGTGCCGAGGAGCGCGGCGCGCGGCGTGAGTCTGCGGATGTACGGTGCGATGAAGGCGCCGCTCAGGTTGACCAGCCCCTCGATGAAGGCCCATGCCAATCCGGCCTCCCACGCTTTGATGGGATCGCCGGTGGCGATTTTGACCGGCAACATGATCACCAGCACCACGATGAACATGTGCGGCACGCTTGGCCCGGCGGGCATGGCAGTCACATCGCTTCGGCCGGTTTTGGCAGCCAGGCGACGGGCCATGAAAGCATAATAGATGTTGCTCAGGAAGAGCATGAGGCCGACCGCCGGGATGATGCGCCCGAAGACAATTTCCGGCGGCATCTGGACTACTCCCAGCAGCAGACCGGATAGCACCAAAATGTTGAGCAGGCTGTTAACGCCCAAGCCAAAGAAGGCATTCCAGTCGCCTGGCACCCACCAGGGGATTTGATTCTTGTTCATGGTTCAAATCCTTTGTGATTGCGGGAGGGCCGTGAAGCCCACTTGTCGCGCACCCGGCTGAACGACTCGCTATGTCTGACTTTGCTCCAGCCCACGGATGACTTGATCCGAGCTGCTGACCCAGCCAAAGATGCCACCCTGCGCTTTGACCATTGCGAGGGCCACGCGCTGAAATTCAGGAAAATACGAACCGACGCAATCGGCGGGCACAATGCACTCGAAGCCGCGATCGTTGGCCTCGCGCACTGTGATATGAACACACACCTCAGTGGTCACGCCGCAGACAATTAGTGTTTTGATGCCGCGGTGTCGAAGAATGCCGAGCAGATCGGTGTCGTAGAACGAGCCTTTGCCCGGCTTGTCAATCACCGGCTCGCCGGCCGTGGGATAGAGTTCGGGGATGATGTCGTGGCCCGGCGCGCCGCGCACCAATATCCGCCCCATAGGCCCCATATCCCCGATGCCGGTCTTCAGCCGCCCGCGTGCTTTTTTGCTTGGCGGCACATCCGCGAGATCGGGCCGGTGGCCCTCGCGCGTGTGGATGATGAACAGCCCGACTCTGCGCGCTGTCTCCAGCACATCCTTGCACGGTTCGATGGCCGACCGTAACTGGGAAACATCGTTGCCAAGCATCTCGCCGAAGCCGCCCGGCTCGAGGAAGTCGCGCTGCATATCAATCATCAACAACGCCGTGGACCCAGGTTCGAACTCGAGGGGATAAGGCTCCGCTTCAATCTGCAACTTCGTCATAAGGGCCTCCGAACTGAAAGGATTACTTGGATGAAATGAAAGGACGCTCCGGGGAGCGTTGATCCCGATACGCGCGAGCCAGGGCCTCTTTGAAAGCAATCTCGACGTTGTCACGGCCTTGCTCAATGTTGTGACGCATGGCGTCGCGCGCCCCGGCCACGTCGCGTGCGGCGATGCTGTCCAGAATCTGAAGATGCTGTTGGCAGGTGATCCGCAAACGTTCTACCGTGGTGATGTCGGTCATGCGGGCGAAACTCAGGCGTTCATTCAGCGAGTGCAGCAGATCAAGCAAAGTCTTGTTGTCGGTGGCGCGGGCAAGCGTTTCGTGAAAACGTTCATCCTCGCGAGAGACGTTCTCATCGATGTGGGGGAGATGCTGCAACATCGCATCCCAGGTTTGGCGTAGCGGTTCCCACACCGAGTGCGGCATGCCCTTTTCAGTCACACGCTCAACGATGTAGGTCTCCAGGGCCAGACGCACATCGTACAATTCGTTAATCTCCTCAGTGTTCGGCTGCTTGACGCTATAGCCACGATGAGGGACTTTATCCACCAGGCCATTTTCAACGAGCATACGCAGGGCCTCACGCACCGGGCTGCGGCTCATCTTGAATTCGTCGCAGAGCTGCTCCTCGGTGAAGCGATAGCCGGGCGGATACTGCCACCGGATAATCCGGTCTTTGAGCGCCAGGAAAACGCTGGCGCTAAGGTTTGATTTATTAGGTATATCTTTTGGTTGCATGTGCTTGGCTTCCCCTTGCGGTTGGGTGAAACTTCATCCAGCCGTTTGCCCTCAGCCAAATTGTATACAATTTTGTATACCAAATATTGCACAAAGTCAAGCGCCTTTGAGCCGTGGGTGCATTTCTGGAAAGTGGCCGATTTGCTCCAAGCCCGCGTCCTCGCGGGCGTTCTGGCAGGACATCCGTCCGCGAGGACGCGGACGGGGAGCGGGCGACCAAAAATCTGAAATGCACCCTGAGCCGTTTAGCATAGGCAAAATCGAAGCATTCTCACCGATTCGGCCCGCATTCCGGCACCGCCATGCTCTTTACTGTCGCTTGGTCGGTTTGAATGCGAATGCTAACCCGTGTTCGATTTCGTGCTGAGTGTGCGGAAGTGAAATTTAACCGGGGTATGAGATGGATGGCCTGCACCAAAGGTTTTAGGCCGGGGGTCACGCGCGTGGCAATTGATTGAACATTTCCAAACATGCCCGCTCACAGCGGCGACAGGCCTGAGCGCAAAGCTCGCAATGCTGGTGATGACTATGCCGCTCGTATTCTACGGCACAGGCCTGGCAGGCCACAATACACGCTTGCAACTGGTTGTAGAGCAAACCCCACTCAGGCTCGGTGGGCCGCGCCAACACCCGCCCGGTAGCGATGCAGACATCCGCGCAGTTGAGATTGATGCGGATGCAACTGACCAACTGTTGGATGTCATGCTCACTCAAACAGGCGTCGGCGCAGGCCGTGCATGCTTGTGCGCAATCAAAACATTCACGAATGCAGGCCGCAAACATTTCTTTATTAGACTCTACCCAAAATAAGGTGTCTATGTGCAAAACACCTTATTTTGCAGTCTTCTCACGGCTTTGTGAACTTATTTTGAGTAGAGTCTATTGATCAATCCCGAATTGGGATGGGTTTGCAACATCTCTTTTGCGATGCTCATGGGTTGCTCCTTATCGGTGTTCATAGCTGCGCGGGTCAAGGCCGCCACACCCAGGGCGCGTCGTAGGCCGGATTGTTGGTGAGCCGCACTGCCACGCCCAAGCGCACGTCGAAGACGTAAATCTCGTAATTGCCATCGCGATCACTGGCGAAAGCCAGTTGTGCGCCATCCGGCGACCAGACCAGACAGCACTCGGTGGCAGGTGTATTGGTGAGACGGGTGGCGCTCGACCCGTCCGGGTTCATCACATACACTTCGGGGTTGCCGTCGCGATTGGAGATAAAGGCGATTTGTGAACCGTTGGGCGAGAACACGGGATTAGTGTCCAGCGCCGAGTTATCCGTCAGGCGGGCCGGCCCGCTACTATCTGCGTTGATGGCGTAAATTTCACCATTCCCGTTTTGATCGGAGACATAGACGAGGCGAGCGCCATCCGGCGACCATGTCATGGGTGAGGACAACGCCGCAGCCAGACGCTGGGAGTTTGAGCCATCCGCATTCATCCGATGGATCCCAACGCCATCCAGAACATAGCCAATCAGTGTGCCCAGCGGCGACCAGGCCGGGCAGCATTCGCTGGCCGGCGTGTTGGTCAGGCGGCGCAAATCCGACCCATTGGCCGCCATCGCGTATACATCGGGGTTGCCGTCGCGTTCCGAGATAAACGCCAAACGGGCGCCATCCGCCGACCACGTTGCGCTCGTGTCACGGGCTGCATGATTCGTCAAACGCGTCTGGCCGGTCCCATCGATATTCATCATATAGATTTCACTGTTGCCATCACGCAGACTATCGAATGCCATACGATTGGTGGCTGACGCCCAGACCAGGCGGGTATCGTCGGCGGTGTTATTAGTGAGGCGCAACTCCGCCCGACTGTCGCCGCGCATCAAATAAAGCTCCAGATTGCCATCACGGTTTGATTCGAATGCAATCCAACCGTTGACAGTGATGGGCGGAGGAGAAACGGCCGTCGAAGGGATGACCGTCGCCGTGGGTAGCGGCGGGGTTGTAATCGTCGGCAGCGGCGCCGTAGCCGTTGCGGGCGGCAGAGTCAGGCTGGGCGCCGGCGTAGGAGGTGGGGATGTCGCTGTCGGTGGAATTGCGGTGGGCGTCGGCAATCGGCCCGGGTCGGGGTCCACATTGTCCAGCAGGCCGTCGCCATCGGTGTCCGGGTTGATGGGGCTGGTGTTGAACTGAAACACCTCCTGACCATCGCTGAGCGTATCGCCATCGCTATCAGCCACCAGCGGGTTAGCGCCAGCCCGCTGCTCAGCCCCATCCAGCAAACCATCGGCATCGGTATCGGGCAACGCCGGGTTGGTTCCCAACCGCAACTCGTCTGCGTCACTCAATCCATCACCATCGCCATCCGCCGGCGTCATCTGTACAGTCAGTGTGGCGGTCGGTGTGCGTGTCGCAAGGGTCGGCGTAATGCCTGCGCTGGCAAGGGCATACATCAGGCCGCCACATAAGCACACACCCAATAACAACAAAACCGGGGCCAACCACAGCGGGAGGTCGCTTTTAGTGACGAGCTCCGCTTCATGTTGTTCAGCTTGTCCCGAGGCGGCCTTGATCTGCACCCAAAATGGATACGAACGCGAACTCAACGCCCACTGCATCGCTCGGGGTGTGGCGCGGATATCGACCAGAGAGGCTTCACCTTCCGGAACCGTAAACCGTTCGCCCAGGTAAGCGAACTTGAGTAGTGTATTGGGATCGGTGACCGAAACGGCGAACGTCTCGGGGGTATTTCCCTGATTTTCAATCTTTAATTGCGCCACATCATCCGACAAAAGAACTTTCGGATGCAAGGTGCTGACGAAGTGCGAATAAGCCAGCACGGTCAATGTAAGCCGAACTTCAACGCGCTCTTCCGGTGTGTTTTGATCGGTGATTTGAAGGGTAATCGGGTAGCGACCGGCCCGCGACGCGGAAACCTGTGGAGGCTGAAAGGTCAAAGTGAATTGATGCTCCGCCCCAGGGGGCGCGGTCACAGTGGGCGGGAGCGCGCCAGCCCAGGTTGGTGGCAAGCCTAGCAGTCCGACGACAAAATGACCCGTGTCCATCCCGCGATTCAACAAAGTTACGACAACGTCGGCGCTCTTGCCTGGCATGACGGCCAATTGAGCTGCTTCGACGTAGACGCCAAAACTTTTACCGGGGCTAAACTGCATCAGTTCGGGTTGAATGGAGGGCTGACTGGGCCGAGCTTGCTTCCCAATCTCAATCGGCGCGCTGCCCCCATCAACCGATTGCAGTTGCAGCCAGTTCTCACCAATACGCAAAGCCGTCGTGGTAGGCCAGTCCGCAGGCACACCGGGATGCAATCGTGCCTCGCCCAAATAAGTGCCCCCAGCGCTATTCAAATCGATGACACGATAGTGGTCATCTTCCTGCTCAATACGGGCGTGATAGTCGGAAACGCGTGGGTCGTCGAGCACAATGTCATTATCGGATTTGCGCCCGACCGTGAGTCCGGTTTTCCGCACCGGCACAATGCGTTCGTCTTGGCCAGCGGTCAGGATTTGGATTTGAAATGCATTATTTGTGTTGGACGAAGGATGGAAATTGCGGGTGGTCATTGTTAATCATCCTCAACCGAAAAAGTCGAGAACTGGAAACACGGTCGGACCGGACAACGCAAAGTATGCATCCGGTTAATGGCTCTTTATGTACTTTAGCTGTCGCCAAGGTTTGGCGCTATCGGCAGTACGGCTTGCTGTATGTCAGCGAAGGATTACAGGTCTATCGGCGTGGAACTGACGGAGGATAGTCTTTACTTGCTTTCGCCGTTGACCGGCACAACAGGTTTGTCAATCAAACCAAGTTTGGCCAGCACCTTGTGCTTGACCTGGCTGTCATAGACCAGCCACTTCCGGTCTCGAAATTCATCGCCATGATCACCGGCCAAAAATTCCACCGGGATTTCAAACGCACCGGCGGCCAGCTTGCCGCCGCCGAAGTAGCGACCCGCGGCATTCTTCCCGAATACCGTTTTGATAAATTCGTCCGGGTCAAGCGTGATCTTCGAAGTGCGCAGCGACCCGATCAGGCTCTCCTCGCCTCGCTCACCGACGACGAGGCCATAGACGATGGCCGTATGCACGTTCTCTTCGGTAATCAAAAAGTCGGCCGCCTGCGGGATGGCATCCCGGTCTTCAGCCCGCAAATAGCCGATGCCCGCAATTGAAAAACTTTCCACCGCCATGCGGTTGCCCAAAGCGCGCCGAATGACTTCCATTGTCTGCTTTGAACGTGCTTGCTGCACGATCTGTTTGAGAAGCGCCGCATCCCGAAACTGACTGAGAAAGGCAACAGCCTGAAAATCTTCGGCGCCGGCGTGGATCAGGCCATCGGTGTCGGTGAGGATGCCGTGCATCAGGGCGGTGGCGGCCAGCACGTGATCCTTGCGGCTTTTGTCCAACGCTACAACATCCCCGCGCTCGAGGTATTCTGCGTAGAGGGTCGCCGTCGCGCCAACGCGGCGAATGTCTGTGAATTCAGCCCGCAGGCGATTTTGCGGCTCGTGATGATCGACGATGATGATGGGTGGGATCTGCGCCGCTTCGACTGCGTGAACCAACCCATCGGCGGCAGCGCCCTGATTATCCAAAAACACCGCGCCGGCGTATCCGTCAAGGGTCAATCCTTCTGAGTAGGGAGTCAGTTCAATGCCCAACAGTTTGACGAGCGCGATGTTTTGCGGATGACTGAGCCGGCCCCCGTGAACGATATCGGCTGTGATACCGAAGGCCGCGCTCAACAGCCGATGGGCAAAGGCGGACGACAGTGCGTCCGGGTCGGGAAAACTATGCAGCACGATGAGGTGGCGCTCATCGCGGTGAGAGCCAAGCACATCGGCCAACGATCGGGATGAGGCCGGCTGAACCGCTGTGCTTGGTTCGGCGATGGAAGCGTTCAAAACGTCCACCTTTCAAGCGCGATCCTGCATGGCCGGTTCACCAGTATGCCGGGCGCAGGAGGCGCAGCAATAGAATTGGCCGTCGCTCTCCATGCCATGTCCAATAATCTTGCAGCCACAGTGCGTGCAGACCGGAGCCAAGGCATGGATCGCACACTCAAAACAATCAAACGTATGCGCCTCCTGCCCGACGACGACTTGGAAGGCTTTATCGTAGACGTTGCCGCAGACTTCGCATTTGTTCATAGTAGTCCCGTCCTGATTAGATCGGTATTCAAGTTGATCGATGGAAGGCCTGACAAGTCTAAATAGAATACTCAAGCGCCATAATTACATCCATCGGTTTACTTTTAGATCTGCTGTAGGCGCATGCCTGCTGCCACTGTGGTTGTCTGTCCTACATTGCGGATTAAGTCGATCGAATATGAATACACAGAATGGCAAATATGCCTTCATCTGTATCCCGGTCTATAGACGAACGAAATTGCTTTGCGCTATGGTAGAAGCCAACGAAAGTCACATTCGCGTCCAGCGGGCTTTCGAATTCTCGCTAGGTGCGGTGGGTGTGCCGCACAAGGAGTCATCATGTCCTTACCGTCTGAACCAGTGGATCGGCACGAAGAAGTGGTAGAGCGCCAGCAAGCCGGCTACGCCGAACGGGAAGCGGTAGTCGTCGATGAAGTGGCGGGACGCCGCGCCGGCTTGTCGCGGGTGACGCAATTGATTTGGCTGCTGGCCGGTTTGCTTGAAGCGTTGCTCGCGCTGCGGCTGTTTATGCGTCTCATCGCCGTCAACCCGGATGCGCCCTTCGCGCAATTGGTATATGGCTTCACCGCACCGTTCTTGCTTCCGTTTCAAAGTCTGATTGGGACGCCGAGCGTCGGCGATGCGGCCTTGGAGATCACGACGATCTTTGCGATGATCGTCTATGCGCTCATCGCCTGGGCGCTTGCCGCACTCTTCAATGTGCTGTTTGCTCGGTCGTATGCCACCAGCCGCACCGTGCATCGACGCATCGACACGGATATTCGCTAGCTGCTGACCGGTTTTGACTGTAATATCGCTACGATTATCGCGGGCGGTAGTAACACAGCAACACTTCAAGAGCATTGGCATTGCGCAATCTATGCCAAGTCTTGAAGTGTTTGCTTTAACTTAAGTCAGTTCGCGATAAAGCTCTTCGCCCGCGTCCTTGCAGGTTGTGGAGCATCGGCGCCACTGTGACAATTGTTATCCCAAACGTATTTGCTTTACTAACTCACCTACGCAGCGGTGCGTATCACTCCGAGCGTAGCGTTCATTTGCAGAACGCGGAGTCTCTGGGTCTGGCGCAGATTTTAGTTGGTTCACAGCCTGTCGTTCCCGCGAAAGCGTCCCCAGGAAAAGCCTGGGGTTGAATCCAACGGCTTAGACACGCGCTTTCGCGGGTATGACAATTACCGTAATCAAAAGAAATTCGCGCTAAAGCGAGATTCCTCACCGCAAAACAGGCCGTATTACGAATGGTGTGGGGTGACTTTTGGTGACTGTCACTGGGCGACATGGACGCGGAAGTTCCAGTCGCTTTATTGCCCAGTGACAGTCACCTCTGCGTGTTACACCGGGTCTTGCAGCAATTGTTCTACAGCAGAAGGCAATTGCTCAAATTGGCTCGACTTATCGAAGAAGTAAGCCGCGCCGGCTTTCATACACTCTGCTCGATACTGAGGCGTATCGTAGTTGGTCAGCATGATGACGGAGGAATTTGTATCCTGCTTGCGAATACGTTTGAGCACATCAATGCCGTTCTTCAAACCTGGCACGCCCGGCACACTAATATCTAATACTGCGACCCGCGGTCGATGCTGTTCAAACAACGACCAAGCGGAAGCTGCATCTTGAGCTTCAAAAACTTCGTCAATGCCTTCAATTTCCCAAATTAAATTGACGATTCGCTCACGCACCAAGGCGACATCTTCCAGAACTAGGATGCTCATCTTTGTCATTATATAAACTCCGCTTCAAATTCGCTATCAGACTGCGCCCAAGAACGTGTCAGCAAAGGTACTAGAAAGAGTGTCCCGCCTGCTGTCATACATAAAAGGACGCCAAGAATTGCATTATGACTAGCAATTGTTAAGTCGGGGTTTCAATCGGCTTTGCTTTTCCCGTTTCTGTTACCGTACCAGTAAGTGGCAAGGTTAACTTCACGACGGTGCCCTGACCGGCTACACCTACAATGTCCAATGATCCCCCAACGTTATTGGCGCGTTCGCGCATTCCAAGCAGGCCCAATGAATTCGACAATACATCTGGATCAAGGGCGAAGCCGCGCCCGTTGTCACGGATTTGCATGACGAAGCGTTCGGCCTCAGTCTCAACGCGCACCTGCACCTCGGTGGCCCGCGCATGCCGCACCACATTGGTGAGCGCTTCCTGTAAGATGCGATAGGCGGAGGTGGCTGCTTCTGGCGTAATGGCAAGCGGCTCGGCCTCGTCGGTGAGGAGGCGACAGGCCAGGCCGGTGCGTTGCTCAAAATCGCGCAGTTGCCAATCGATGGCCGCCTCCAGGCCCAGATCGTCCAATGCGCCGGGCCGCAAATCGGCGGAGATTTGGCGCACTTCTTTGATGGTGTCATCCACCAGACGACTGGCGCGCTTGAGTTCCTCGACAACGGGCGACGCCGGCCC
>JBQTJD010000836.1:0-9689 GCA_052387475.1 Anaerolineales bacterium
AATTGGAGATTGAACGGCTGAGGGAGATCCGCGGCGCGCGCGTGCTCGGCGTGTTTGGCGACTCCATCACCACCGATCACATCTCACCGGCGGGCAACATCGCCAAAGACTCACCGGCGGGCAAATATCTGATTGCGCATGGCGTACAGCCCAAAGACTTCAATCAATACGGCACGCGGCGCGGCAATGATCGGGTGATGACGCGCGGCACGTTCGCCAACATCCGCATCAAGAACCTGCTGTTGGGCGGCGAGGAGGGCGGCAATACGCTGTACTTCTCCAAGCCCTATCTCGGCGCCACCGGTCCGCTCACCCCGCCGGCGGAGAAGATGCCGATCTACGACGCGGCAATAAAATACCGCGACGCCGGCGTGCCGCTGATCGTGCTGGCGGGCAAGGAGTACGGCACCGGCTCCTCGCGCGACTGGGCGGCGAAGGGCACGCTGCTGCTCGGGGTAAGGGCCGTTATCGCCGAGAGCTTCGAGCGCATCCACCGCAGCAACTTGGTGGGCATGGGGGTGTTGCCACTAGTGTTCAAAGACGGGCAGAACGTCGAATCGCTTGGCCTTTCAGGCCGAGAGACCTTCGACATCCTCGGCATCAACGGCGACCTCAAGCCCCGGCAGGAATTGAAAGTGGCAGCGACCGACGACGCTGGACGCAAGACGGAGTTCACCGCCATCGCCCGGCTCGATACGCCGGTGGATGTGGACTACTACCGCAACGGCGGCATTTTGCAGACGGTGTTGCGGGGGTTGATGAAGTCGTAGCGGTTGCGTGATATTACGCAGAGAAAGACGCGCCGGTCGCACATGACCGGCGCGTTCTTATTACATCACTATCAGCCTTTAACCGCCGGGGGACGTCCAAAGGATACGGCTGGAGGAAAAGTGATGTGATGGCCCATTTATGGCGAGGGCGTTGGCGTGCAGTATCGGGGCGCGTGTGGATTATGGGCCTGGCAATTGGATTGTCCCGGCGCTGTGGGCGAGGCCGCCAATCGCGTGGCCGTGGGTTCGGGCGGCGCGGTGTTCGTCTCGGTCGGGCGCGGCGTATCCGTCGTCTCGTTTACGGCGGTAGAGGTCGGAAGCGGCGTGGCCTCGGTGGTAGAGGTGAAACTCGCCGTCGCGGTGCTGCTGGCCGCCACGGGCGCCGTCGCTGAGGGGAGCCACGGCGTGTTCACCACATCGTTGGTGGCCGTCGGCAGTGGAGGCAGCGTGGCGATGGCCGGCGTGGTGGGCGCCAGGCTGCTGAGTTGATGATCGGCCTCGGCGTGATGCGCGTGGATCGTCACCGAAGCCTCATCCAAAGGCACATGCATTTCTGCCGGCGCGGCCGCCCGCAGACGCGTGATGATGCTATGCTGTTCATCAATCTCCTCGATCACGTTGCGTAACGTCTCAGCTCGTCGCTCGGGCGGCAACTGTTCTACCAATTGCAGCGACTTCTCGGTGTACATGTCGATATCCGCTGCATGGGCGGCGATTATTTCAGGCGTTAGGCTGCGGCGGTCCAACAACGTCTCCAGCTCGGTCAAACGCTGTTGAGAAAAAGCCATATACAGCGCCGGCAATTCATTGAAAGCCGTGAACCCCGCTTGTGTGGCTTCAAATGTCCGTTTGAGCAGATAAAGAGGCTGGCCCGGCAAACTTGCCTGCGCGCTGAGTGTCACGCCAGTCCCGCCCAGGAGCACCAGCGCCAATATCGCCAAACTCCAACGCAACCTAGATCCCCATTGCCAGCGGCGTGGGCGCGGATAACGCGCAGCGAACTGCTGTCGGAGGGTAGCCTCCAACTTGCGGCGGGTGGCGGGTGCGACGATGACCGACCGCAGGCGGCGCAGGCGTTGCGCCACGAGCAGTTGCCCTTCCAAAGCGGGCAGGCCGGATAGCGGCGCACACAGTCCGCCAGCTTCATCCGCCCGGAGTCAATCGCTGCCAGGCATTCCGCCAATACATCCTCCGGTGTCATGCCCTCACTGTGCGTCCCAGGTTGCTCAACGCGCGATGTTGCAGGGATTTCACCGCGCCGACCGTTTTGTGCATGATCTGCGCCACCACCTCCAGGCTGTAGCCTTCGATGAAGCGCAGTTGGATGACGAGTTTTTGTTCTTCAGGCAAGGCGCCGACAGCGCGCATTAACGCCTCAACTTCAAGGCTGTCGGCAACCAGCTTCTCAGGATTGAGTTGCGGATCCAGCGTCAGGTCAGACAACGGCGTGGTGGGGCGCCGCGCGTCGAGGCGGACCTGATCCACCAGACGATCGTGCGCGATCCGGAACAGCCACGCCGCCAGCGGAATGCCCTGATCGCGAAAACGGCTTAGCCCTTTGATCATTTTGACGAACACTTCGGCCGTCAAATCCTCGGCCAGGCTGCGCTCCACGTGCCACAACAAAAAATAGCGGAACAGGGCCGGGGCATGGAGCCGGTACAACTCGGCAAAGGCCTCAGCGTCGTTGTATTGCGCACGCCGGATGAGGAGCGATTCTTCGGTTGTCGAAACGGTTATCGGCACGGGCACGCTTGAATCCCTGTCAGAAGACCGCGCCTATTATAATTACCGTTGAAGTGTGCCCCAGGATACGAGCGATTAGTAAATTGGTCACCCTGTTGCAGAAGGTTTGACGCTCCAGTGCTGAACGTGCAGCCATCCGGCTGTCACAGCGCGAGGCTGCTTCGGTGACCGCCGGCGCATGGCTGAGGTCCATGAGAAGGCAGCCGATGTCACCACAACCCGATGAATAGCAAAGTGAACAACGCACTTACCACTGAAGGCGAACGGCGCTACGAGCGCCAACGGCACACTCTGCGCCAGCCCGAGGCCCAGCACACTCAGCACGTTCGCCGAGCAGCAGAGCAACGCGCGCCACGCCATGCGGAACAACCCGACCGTGTCGGGCCGTTCCGCGAGCACGGGCTGTTCGAGGCGCAGGTATGCGTACACAATCGAGGCGGCGGATTGCAGCCACGCGAACACCGACACAGCGGGAACGGCCAAATACACAAGGTACGCGAAGCCGCTTGCGAGCAGCCCGGCCAGCGCCGCGAGTCCGATCAAGCCGTACACCGCAATCCACAATAACGCCGCTGAAACTTCCTCGCATGAGCGCCGCCCGCGAACAGACCGGTGAGTAACGGCCGAGCAAAAACACCCACGCGCCGTGATCCGAAGGCCAGGCGATGTGGCGACGAAATAATGAAGGAAATGGACGGGCGGTCTGCATGGCGACCTCGAAGGCGAGATTGATTGCCGGAATTATGCCGAGGGCGTTGGCCGCGGTTGAGGCAGGTTTGTCACCACTTGCGGGTGAGGTATGGCCGAGATCAGCGCGAGGCCGGGTCGTGGTGTGGCAACGTGAACCGAATCGTCGTCCCCTTGCCCGGCTCGCTCTCCGCTACGATCTCGCCGCCGTGCGCGGCCACCAGGTTTTTCGCAATCGCCAACCCCAGCCCGCTGCCGCGCGACTCTTCCGATTTGTAAAAGCGGTCGAAGATATGCGGCAGCATCTCCGCCGAGATGCCACGCCCGGTGTCGCTGACGGAAATTTCAATAGACCTGACAGGTCTCGCCTCTACCGTCACCGCGCCGCCCACCGGCGTGTAACGGAGCGCATTGGCGATGAGGTTGCTGAGCACTTCGCGGATGCGAACCGGATCAATCTCGATCAACGGCAGATCATCAGCGAGTTGTAGGTGGAGGCCGACTCCGGCGGCTCCGGCCTGTGCGCGGAAGGAGGCTGCTGTCTCGGTGACGAGGATGCCGAGGTCGGTGGGTTCGCGCTGCAACTTCAGCACGCCGCTCTCCGCCAGCGAGAGCGTGCGCAGATCGTCAATCAACCGCGCCAGCACTTGCGTCTCTTCGAGGAGGGGGCCGAGATGCGCGTCGTCCGCCGGATACACCCCATCCATCAACGCTTCGAGGTTGCCCTGCACCACGGCCAGCGGCGTGCGCAGTTCGTGCGTCACATCGGCCAGAAGTTTGCGGCGCTGGTCTTCGTTCACTTGCAGACGCGCGGCCATCGCGTTGAAGGCGCGAGCGAGATCGCGCACATCGCGTGGGCCGGCCTCGCGCACCCGCACCGCGTAATCCCCCGCCTCCACCCGGCCGGCCGCTTCCATTAAATCACGCACTGGCACAGCCACGCGCCGGAGACCTGAGAAGAGTAATGTAGCGAGGCCGGCCACAATCATGATAGAAACAAACACCCCCACGACGCGCCACCAACCCGAGAACATCATCCATGGCATATGCGGGCCATCCGGCCCAAAGCCGCCCGGCGCGTCAATCCAGCCGAGGCCGAGCAACGCGAACCAAAAGGCCAGCGTGCAACCGCCGATCGTGAGGAAAAACATCAGCACCGGCACCCACAACCAGCGCCACCACCTGCCGCGCCCGCGCTGCCACGGCCCGCGACGCGGCGGCCACGTTTCGTTCTCGGGCCACCATGGGGGGCGTTGGTTCGGGAGGTTGGGAGGCATCGGGCGTGAGACGATGGACGGAGGACGAAGGACGAAAGTAGAGGCGATTAATTTCGTCCTTCGTCTTTCGTCATTCATCCTTAGTCATTCGTCATTGAATTTATACCCGACGCCGTACACCGTCAGCACGTAGCGCGGCTGGCGCGAGTCAGGCTCCAACTTGCGGCGGATGTTTTTGATGTGCGCGTCAATGGCGCGTTCATAACTCTCAAGCGCCACGCCGCGCACTGCATCGAGCAATTGCGCGCGGGTGAACACACGTCCGGGTTGGGCGGCAAGCGCCGCGAGCAATTGAAATTCGGTGGGCGTGAGGTCAATCCCCTCATCGCCGCGCGTGAGGCGCAGGCGCGGCACATCGAGCGTCACATCGCCCGCGCGGATGACGTCCGCGGGAACGGAGGCGGCTTCCGCGCGTCGTAATACGGCGCGGACACGAGCCACCAGTTCTTTCGGGCTGAACGGTTTCACCATGTAATCATCCGCGCCCAATTCCAGACCCACCAGCTTGTCGCTTTCCTCGCCGCGCGCAGTGAGCATGATAATGGGAATGGACGCTACATTCCCCGAGTCACGCCGTAGTTCGCGCGTCACATCCAGCCCATCTTTTTTGGGTAAGCCGAGGTCGAGCACGAGCAGATCGGGTCTTTCAGACCGAGCGATAGCGAGGGCTGAAGCGCCGTCATGCGCGGTGAGCACGCGGTAGCCGGCGTGCTCGAGGTAGTCGCGCGCGAGTTGCGTAATTTTGGTTTCGTCATCCACCACGAGGATGGTTTTCATTGCGGGCCAATTTAACCACGAAAGGCGACCAGGGACGATAGACGAAGGACGAACGACAAAAGCAGAGGCGCCTACTTTCGTCTATCGTCATCCGTCCTTTGTCCCGAGCGCGCCAACGCACGTGGCCGGTTTCATCGGCGTGGTCACAAGCCGGATATTGCGGAAGCCAGCCCCGGTGAGCCGCGAGTGCAGTTCGTCTCTAAGCGCGGGCACGCTGGCCTCACCCGCTTTGCTCATGGGTTGCTCGATGATAGCGAGCAGACCGCCAGGCTTGAGCGTGCGCCGCAACTCTTTCAAGTTCTCCACCGGCGCGGGCCAGAAGCGATACGAGTTGACGGCGAGGGCTTTATCAAAGTGTTGGTCGGAATACGGGATGCGTTCAACCGCGCCCTGTTTCACTTCCACGCGCCCTGCGTGGATGGCGGCGATGTTGCGGCGCGTGGCTTGTGTCACCATCACTTCCGAAATATCGACGCCTGCCACAAAGCCTTCGGGCGCGGCTGAGGCGATGCGCTGCACCGCCACGCCCGGCCCACAACCGATATCAAGCACTCGGTCGGCGGGCTGCACGTTGAGTAACGACACGGCCCACTCCGTACGCTCGCGATTTTTGAAAGCCATGGCCCAGCCGACGAGATGACCGACGAGGCCGCGCGGATGGCCGAAGTGGGCAAAGAGCGATTGCATCAGGCCTCCGCCGGCCAGGCGGCCTCCAGCAAAAGGCCAGTGTTATCGCGGAAGAGGAAATTGCTGATCGGCCCCAGGGTGTTGATGCCGGTGGTGGGCACACCTGCGGCGTTCAATCGTTCCCGCAGCGCCAGAGCGGCTTCGCGATTGGGCAGCGCAAACGCGATGTGTTGCAGCGCGCCCTGAACGAAAACAAAGCGCTGTAACCCTTCGGGATATGGGAAAAGCTGCGCTTCCGGCTGCTCGAAGAAATGCAGACCCCAGGCTTCCGTCTCGCCCGGCCGGATGAAGCAGTGACGGCCGTTCCGGTCGGTAGCCGGGTGTTCGGCGATGAGGCTCATCCCGAGCACCATCGTGTAAAACTCAATCGTCGCTGTCAAATCGGGCGTGACCAGTGCGAGGTGATGAAAACCGCGCCACGGTAAAGTAGTCGTAGTCATGTGAAGCAACTGAAGGGAGGCGATGAAGGATGATAGTGGCGGACGGTGTGCCGTCCGCCACTATCATCCTTCGTTTTCAGTCAGTCGTCGAGAGTTACTGTTGCGGTGATTGTTGAGTGGGTTCGCTACCGCCGCCGTGCGACTGCTTGTGCCACTCGTCAAACTTCTCACGACCGCGTTGCTCCCAGCCACCCGGCCCGCCGCGCCCCCAGCCGCCCCAGCGTCCCCAGCCGAACAGCGCGCCGAAGATGAAGCGCAACACGAGGAAGATCAGCAGTAATTGGAAGAGGAAGCCAAAGATGCCGAAAATCCCGAAGCCCCCGCCAAACCCGCGCCCGCCCCAGCCGTAGCCCATGTGCGGCCCGAACGCGTTCGGCCCCATCCACGGCGCCATGCCTGGCCCACCGGGGCGAACGCCCTCTTCGGCCAGCCGCGCCCACTCGGGTGATTGCGCGACACCGTAGGCCGCGCCGGCGTTGAAGAGCGCGAAGCCCGCGCCCGCCAGCACCACGATCACGATCAACCCGAGCACAATCCGAAAACCTGTCTGCCTATTCATGTGTGTCTCCTTGTTTGAACATGGCCGCAGTATGGCGGGAGATTGTGAATTGGCTGTGAACGACGTTCGGAGGTTTCGGGTGGAGAAAGTACACGGATGTCACGGATTGGACGGATTGCAGAAAGGCGGCTGCACTATAATTCCGTGCGATCCGTGTTTCTCCGTGTCATCCGTGTCCAAAATTCCAACCAAATGGAGACTGCCATGCTCGACAAAGCCCGCGAAATCAAATCCTTCATCGTCAATCTGCGTCGCACCATCCACAAAAATCCCGAACTGGGTTTCGACGTACACCAAACGGCAAGTTTGGTGACGCGCACATTGAGCGAGCTAGGGCTGGAGGCGCAAACCGGCGTAGGCAAGACCGGGGTGGTCGGGTACATCGGCGAGGGCAAGGGGCCGGTGGTCGCCATCCGCGCCGATATGGACGCGTTGCCCATCCTCGAGGCGAACGAGGTCGAATACAAATCGCAGAACCCGGGCAAGATGCACGCCTGCGGCCACGATGCCCACACCGCCATGCTGCTCGGCGCGGCGCGGCTACTCTCACAGGAGAAATTTCACGGGCAGATTCGGCTGTTGTTTCAACCATCGGAGGAAGTGGCGGATGAGGAAGGCATCAGCGGCGCGCCGCGCATGATCGCCGATGGGGCGATGAAGGGCGTGGATCGCGTGATCGCGCTGCATGTAGATGGCGCGCTGGAGGCCGGCACGATCGGCATTGAGGGCGGGAAAGTGGCCGCAGCGGTGGATACGTTTTACGCGCACGTCAAAGGCCACGGCGGGCACGGCGCGCGCCCGCACAAAACTGTTGATTCCATTTGGCTAACGACGCAAGTGCTCAACGCAATGTACGCCGTGCCTTCGCGCCGCATTGATCCCTTCGAGCCGAACGTGCTGACCATCGGCGTGGTGCGCGGGGGAACGACCAGCAACGTCATTCCACCCTCGGTCTACATCGAGGGCACGTTGCGCAGCATGGAGGACAGTGTGCGCCAGCAATTGCTCGATGAAGTGAAGCGCTCGCTGGAGGTGACCCGCGCGCTCGGCGGCGATTACGAGTTGAAGATCGAACGCGGTTACCCGCCGATGTTCAACGACGAGGGCGTCAGTGAACTCATGGCGGCGGTGGGCCGCGAGATGTTGGGCGAGGCCGGCGTGGCCCCGCGTGAGCCGAGCATGGGCGCGGAGGACTTCAGCTACATGACCCAACTCGCGCCCGGCGCGATGTTCCGGCTGGGCGTGCGCCAGCCCGGCGGCCAGCCGCGCTACGTGCACACGCCCGACTTTGATATTGACGAGGAGGCGCTGCCGGTCGGCTCGGCGATGCTGGCCGCGACGGCGCTGAGGTTGTTGAAAGAAGCCGGACACGGCTGAACGCGGCGCTACGCTCTTACGGCAATATGATTACCCCACCCAGGCAGGGGCTCGCAACCACACCGCCTATGCCGCGCCACGACTCTTTGACGAACGTCTCGCTAGTCCTGGCCGTCTTCGATACGCGGGTGAGTTGAAGCTTTTCGCCTGAGCGTTTGAGCGTGTGCGTCTCGTCGCGCGCGTTCCATTCGAATGCCAACACGCCGTCCCCTGCGTCGCTCAACGTTGTCGTCGCTTTCCCCCACTCGCAGTTACGTGTCGAAGCATCCCACGCCTGCACGATGATGTTAGCGCTGTCCGCACTGAGCGAGAGCCGGGTAAGTGTCGTCGCCGCAGCTCTCTCGATCACCCAGTTGCCGAGAAACGGCGCGGCGATGGAGGTCGGGCCTGGCGTGGGCGTGCCGGTCGGGGTGGGTGTAAACGTCGGCGTCGCAGTACGCAGCGGGTCGGGGTCAACGCCGTCATCCTGCCCGTCGCCGTCGGTGTCGGCAACATCGGGTCGCGTGCCGCGCTGCAATTCCTCGCGGTGACTCAACCCGTCCGTATCGAGGTCGCTAGTCAGCACATCTTCCGTGGCCGTCCCATCCAGCGAGGCCTGCGTCTGCGCGTTGGCCGCGACGATGCGTTGCGTTTCGAACGCGCTAGCCGTCATGGCAAAGGCCTTGGCCGTTTGCGCGCCCGCCGTTTGTGTTTGCTGATAAGCCGCCTGTTGCGTCGCCAGCGCCGCGTTGAGATGCGCCTGCGCCGTGCCGGTTTGGGCCGCCACAACCGTGGCCCGCACCGGGTCGGGCGTTGGGCCGGTGGGCGGGATTGGAAACAGACCCACTTGAGTGAGCAGCCATCCACCCAAAACGAGCAGGAGCAGCGTGGCCCCGATCAGCGGAATGGCATAACGCTTGAGCGCCGCAAATGGATCGGGGACTGGCGATAGTTGCGCCGCTGCTAGAATCGCGGCAGCGGCTGTGGCGACGCGGCGGCTGGGGTCGGTGGCGAGCCGTTCAAGCGCCGCGCGCGCTAACTGCGCGAGCTCAGTTTCCGAGCCGCGCAGCAGTTCTCCCAATTGGCGCACGGCGTCCGCCCGCATCTCCGGTGAGGGGCTGGCCGCGGCCTCCATCACCTCCTGTGGCAAACGCGCCGGCGGGCGCACACTTTTGGCGATGACGATGTCGCCTTGCTGTTTGTACGTCCATTTGCCCGGTGTCTGCTTGGGCGTGGCGGCGCGCACGCGCTCGAAGACGTAATCGTACAACTCGTCAATCGTGATCTGCCCATCGCGGTCGGCATCCGCCGCGCCGGTTTGCAATCCCTCGACCAGGTATTTCGTGAAGACCGAGTTCTGCGCCTCGCCGACGATGCGTTCACCTTCCCA
>JBQTJD010000837.1:0-15766 GCA_052387475.1 Anaerolineales bacterium
CAATCGCGGCACGCTCACTGTTCGTCTGCGAGGGTCACCGGCTGCGCCCGACCTGGCTGTGCACACCCTCGCCGCCGAGAGTGTGAGCGAGGAGATGTGGGTCGCGCTTGAGTTCGCGCCGCGCGTCGACTCCTTCGGTCAGACGTATTACTTTCAACTTGATGCGGCAGAGGCGACGCCCAGCGAAGCGGTAACGGCGCTGGTTCGCCCGGCGGCTACCTACGCGGAGGGCGCAGCTTATCGCAATGGGCAACCGATCGAAGGCGATCTGACCTTTCGCGCCTACTTTTCTGTGGATGTATTCACGCGGGTGGCGGCGCTGCTGACGCAACTCATCGAAGACCGGCCCGGACTGTGGGGCAGCCCGCTGTTGTACATCGCCGTCGGGTTGGGCTACATCGCGCTCATCGTCGCAGTGGCGCGACAATCCCTCACCTTGCGCGATGACTGAGCTGAGTCTGCTTTTTTTTCTGGGCTGGGCGCTACTGGCCTCGGTGCTATGCTGGCGCAGTTTTCAGAGTGTTGCACCATCCAGTTGGTCACCACTGAAGATGGGCCTCGTCCTGTTGGGCGTGGCGCTACTCGTGCGCCTCGTGCCCACTCTCTTTGTGCCGTTCGGCAACTTTGATATTGACTCGTACAGTCTGGTCGCGCGTGCGTTGAACGAAGGGCGCGATGTATACACCGCCGCCGAGACCGCGCGGCGGCATCCGTACCTGCCGCTGCAACTGTATTGGCTGTTCGCCGCCGGTCGCTTCGCCAACCTCTTCGCCGTACCGTATGCTAGCGTCGTGCGCGTGCTACCCGCCCTCGCCGACGCCGCCATGGCTGGGGTGCTGTTCGCCGCCGTGTGGCAACAGACTGCCGACCGGATGTTGGCGTGGCGCAGCGGCCTCGTGTACGCCCTCAATCCCATCACTGTGTTGGTCGCAGCCTATCACGGCCAGTTTGACTCCATCCCCATGCTGCTAATCTTTGTAGCTTGGTGGGTCTACACGCGGCCACTCACACGGCGTCGCTGGTTGAATGTGTCCACCTCGGCGCTGTTGTTGGGTTTGGCGATACTGAATAAAAGCTGGCCGGTCGTGTTTTTGCCGCTGATGCTCGCCCATTTGCCGCGCTGGGCTGAGCGTGTGGTGTATTTGACGCTGGTCGGCGCAGTGCCGGTGTTGGGGGTTGGGTTGTATGGGCTATGGATCAACACTGATCCGGCGCAGGTCATCGCCGCCGCCATGAGTTACAACCATGGCATTGGCGCGGGCGGCTATGTTTTTATTGTGCGGCTCGGCTATGAGTTGGGGCTATGGCCGGTGGCCGCCTTCGCGTGGTTCTTCGAGTACGGCCGCTGGCTGACGTTGGGCGCTCTGGCGATTGTGTTCTGGGGCTGGGCGCGGCGCGAAGCGCCGTTGACCGGATTGTTGTTGCTGCTGCTGACTTTCTTTGCGTTGGGTCATGCCTTTGCCACACAGTATCTCGCCTGGTTGATCCCATTCGCAATATGGAGCCGTCACTGGCAGTGGCTACGTCGCTATCTGCTGGCCGCTCTGGCTTACAGCGTGGCGATCTATTTCCTCGTGATCTTGACCAATCGAGTTGAGTATTGGCTACCGACCTCTACCGGGATGCTGTACTTTGTATTACCTTTGACGGCGCCAATATGGTTGATCTGCCTCGGCTGGCTGGCGAATTTGATGCAAGCACCGCGCTTGACGAAACGGCTATGATAGAATTCCAGCCTTGCGCAGATGGCTGGACGCCCCCGAAACATTAGGGGGCGTTTATGTGAGTGCTATTGAGCATCGTCGTCACAGCTTCGACGATGTTTGCGTACACAGTGGCTTGCAGATGAACGGCGGCGGCCCGTTCAGCGGGCAAACGATCAAGTAGTCCAGTCTGCACGAAGATGGGACGCACGCCAACGGCGCGCGCCGCCTGCATATCGATGGCCGAGTCGCCGATCATGATCGAAGTGGATAAATCGATATCCCATTCACGCGCCGCTTGCAGTAGCAAGCCGGGCTTGGGTTTCCGGCATTCACAGACCTCATCCACACGATGCGGGCAGACGTACACGGCATCTATCCGCCCGCCGGCGACAGTGATAGTGTGCAGCACGGCGGCGTTGATTGAATCCACCGTCTCGCGCGTGATGAGGCCGCGCCCAACGCCGGCCTGGTTAGAAACGATGACGACGCGCCAATCGGGGCACGTACGGTGAAAGCGCGCCAGCGCCGCAGCGGCTCCGGGGATAAAGACGACTTGATTGAGCGTACGCACATAATCGGGCCGATTCTCAATCAACACGCCATCGCGGTCGAGGAACAGAGCGGGTCGAAGTGGCATGCGGGCGATTATAGCGGAGCGCGCGGCGGAGGGGTCGAGAAACAATGGAAAGCGTTTTAGCATGAAAGTCCTGGTCACCGGCGGGGCTGGCTTTATCGGCTCACACACGGTTGATTTGTTGTTGCAAACCGGCCATGCCGTGCGCGTGCTCGATGCGTTGCTGCCGCCCGTGCATCGGCCCGGCCAGCCGCCCGACTACTTACCGCGCGAGGCCGAATTTATTCAAGGTGATGTGCGCAACCGCGCCGATTGGGAACGCGCCCTTGCGGGCGTTGGCGCGGTCTTTCATTTCGCTGCTTATCAAGATTATCTGCCCGATTTCTCGACCTTCTTCACCGTCAACGTCGTCAGCACTGCGTTGCTGTACGAATTGATCATTGAAAAACACCTGCCCATCCAAAAAGTCGTCGTAGCCTCCTCACAGGCGGTGTATGGCGAAGGCAAGTATCGCCGGCCCGATGGCGCCGTCACTTACCCCGGTCAGCGCCCTGCCGAACAACTGGCGCGGCACGAGTGGGAGTTACGGGATGCAGACACCGGTGAGGCGTTGCATTCCGATGTCACCGATGAAACGGTCGTGCGCCCGCACAACTCCTACGCCATCAGCAAATACACCAAAGAGCAAATCGCGCTCAATCTTGGCAGGCGCTATGGCATTCCTTCCGTGAGTATGCGCTACTCCATCGTGCAGGGGCCGCGCCAGTCGTTTCGCAACGCCTATTCCGGCGCGCTGCGCATCTTCGCCATGCAGGCCCTGGCCGGTGAGCGGCCGGTTATTTATGAAGATGGGCAACAGTTGCGCGATTACGTGTACGTGGGCGACGTGGCACGGGCAAATCTGCTCGTGCTGCAGGATGCGCGCGCCGACTATCGAGCCTTCAACGTCGGGGCCGGGCAGGCGTGGACGGTATTGGAGTTCGCCCGAATAATGACGGAAGCGGCAAGCCGCCCCGACCTTGAGCCGGTCATCCCAGGTGAGTACCGCTTTGGCGATACGCGTCATATCGTATCGGATATTCGCCAACTGCGCGCGATGGACTGGCAGCCGCAAGGACACCCATCGCAAAGCGCACGCGAATACCTCGAGTGGGCCACACGCCAGCCGGATTTCGGGAATTTCACCGAAGCTGCGCGCGCCTACATGCAACAGGTCGGCGCGGTGCGAAGATAGGCTTATTCACTGGGAGCCACTCATGGATGCAATTGACCTTTACCTGACGGAACTAGAACAAGTGATTCACGCTCTGTCGCGTGATGAGGTCCGCGCCGTCGCCGAGGCGCTGATGGACGCGCGGCGCGCCGGCAAGACGATCTTCATTATCGGCAACGGTGGCTCGGCGGCCACGGCCAGCCATATGATGAACGACCTCAACAAGTTCACGCGTGTGGAGGGCAAGCGCCGTTTTCGCGCCGTTGCTCTCACCGACAACGTGCCTTGGATGACGGCAGTTGGCAACGACCAGAGTTACGCAGAGATTTTCCTCGAGCCACTGATCAATCTTATGCAGCCGGGCGACTACGTCATTGCCATCTCGGCCTCGGGCAATTCGCCCAATGTGGTGAAAGCTTGCGAGTACGCCCGGTCACTCGGCGGCAAGATCATCGGCTTCGTCGGGCAGCCGGGCGGCAAGCTGGCGCAAATGGCCGATTGCAAAATCGTCGCCCCCAGCGACCGCATCGGCCAGCAGGAGGACGTGCACATGATCCTCGATCACTGCCTGTCGTTCGCGCTGCTGGAGCGCGTGCGCAACGAACCGGCATAAGGACGCAAGGCACAAGGCTCAAGGAATGTCCCGTAAGGCCTTGTTCCTTATGCCCATGCACCTTTCCGTTATCATCCCCGCTTACAACGAAGCGCAACGCCTCGGCCCAAACCTCAGCCCGGTTTTGGATTTTCTCGCGCGACACTATGCCGATAGCGAGTTGATTATCGTGGATGATGGCAGCACCGACGCTACGGCGGAATCCGTCCGGCGGGCCATTGCGACGGAGCCGCGCGCCCGACTGATCAGCTATCAACCCAATCACGGCAAGGGCTACGCCGTCCGCACCGGGGTCGCTGCCTCGCGCGGGGATTTGGTGCTCTTCATGGATGCTGATCTCGCCACGCCGCTGGATGAAATCCCGGATATCCTCGGGGTGCTGGCGGACACGCAGGCCGACATCGTCATCGGTTCGCGCGGCTTGCCCGCCTCAGCCATTGCAGTGAAGCCGCCGCCCTTCCGTCGCTTCGCCTCGTGGGTGTTCGACCAAATCAAATATGCGCTGGTGGGCCTGCGTGGCTTGGCCGATACACAGTGCGGGTTCAAAGTCTTCCGGGGCGGCATCGCCCGGCAGTTGTTCGCGCTTGGCAAAGTGGACCGCTTCATGTTCGATGTGGAGATTTTGTTTCTCGCTGAGCGCGCCGGTTTGGTGATCCGCGAGATGCCGGTGGCCTGGGCCGATCAGCCGGGCAGCAAAGTCCGCTTCCTTGAAGGCGTCATCAGTATGTTCCGTGACCTGTGGCTCATCCGCCGCCTGCACGCGGGCCGGGCTGTCATCAAGTCGAATAGTCAGGTAGTCAAGTAGTCGTCAACAAGCCGCCTGACTATTCGACCACAAGACTACTCGACTACAAGACTAAAGAGATGCACGCTCTCATCACCGGCGGGGCCGGCTTCATCGGCAGTCATCTCTCCGAGGCGCTGCTGGCGCAGGGCCAGCGTGTCACCGCCGTGGACAACCTTTCCACGGGTCACGCCGATAACGTCGCGCATCTGGCCGACCACCCGCAGTTCCAGTTCGCTTATGAATCCGTCGCCAATGAAATGGTCATGGATCGACTGGTCAGCGAGTGCGATATGATCTTTCATCTGGCCGCCGCGGTCGGCGTGGAATTGATCGTCAAAGACCCGGTGCGGACGATTGAGACCAACCTCGAGGGCACGGAGATGGCGCTCAAGCTCGCGCGCCGCTACCGCAAGAAAATCCTCATCGCCTCGACCAGCGAGGTGTACGGCAAGAGTGTGGACATCCCCTTCCGTGAAGACGCCGACCGGGTGATGGGGCCGACGACGAAAAGCCGCTGGAGCTACGCCGAGTCGAAAGCGATTGATGAGTTCCTGGCGTTGGCCTATCACAAACAGTTTGGCGTGCCGGTCGTCATTGCCCGCTTCTTCAACACGGTCGGGCCGCGCCAGACCGGCGCGTACGGCATGGTCATCCCACGCCTCGTGCAGCAGGCGCTGGGCGGTCAGCCGCTCACCGTGTACGGTGACGGCTCACAGTCGCGTTGCTTCTGCAATGTGAAAGACACAGTGCGGGCGGTGATCGATCTGGCGCAATCGCCCAAAGCGGTGGGTGAGATTTTCAACATCGGCTCGCAGGAGGAGATCACCATTCGCGCGCTAGCGGAGAGGGTGTTGGCGCGCACCGGCAGCACCGCCGGATTGAAGTTGATCCCGTACGATCAGGCTTACGAGAAGGGCTTCGAGGACATGCAGCGCCGCGTGCCGAGCATCGAGAAAATCCGCGCGGCGATTGAGTGGGAACCGACCGTGCCGCTGGACGCGACGCTGGATGAGGTCATTGGGTATTTCAGGAAACAGGGACACGGATAAACACGGAGCGACACGGATTTTTAGAAATCAAAAACTCTCGCCATCATGCGGGAGTTTTCCTTTGTGCCTCTTCTTGGACTCAAATCTCAATCGGCTTCTTCAACGTCTCCACTAGCAACTCCACGCAGGCCCGCACGTCGCGCAGGTCAATCATCTCGCTCGGCGAGTGGATGTAGCGCGTGGGGATGGAGACGCAGCCCGCCGGCATGCCCATGCGCGAGATCTGCATCGCCGCCGCATCGGTGGTGCCCGCCTCCAGAATCTCAAGTTGATACGGAATGCTCACCTCACGCGCGCGTTGCACCAGCAGGTCTTTGATGCGCGGGTCGGCGATCATGCCACTGTCGCGGACTTTGATGGCCGCGCCCCCGCACAGCGCCACAGCCATCTTCACGCCGTTGGGCGTGTCGCCGGTACGGGTCACATCCACCGCAATGCCGATCTCGGCTTCCAAGCCAAAGGCCGCCGTGGCCGCGCCGCGCAGCCCCACTTCCTCCTGCACGCTGAAGACGAAGGCCACCTCGTGCGGCGAACTCTTCAACGCGCGCATGACTTCAATCAACACCGCCACGCCGATGCGGTCATCCATGCTCTTGGCGATCAGCCGGTGCTCGCCGACTTCCTCCATCGGCCGCCAAAAGCCGGCGGCGTCGCCGACCTGCACCGGGCAATCGGCTTTGCCCGTCGCGCCCACATCAATAAATAGCTCCGAGAGCGCGGGGGCTTTGCTTGCATCATCGCGGCGCGCATCAATCCCAATCGTGCCGAGCACGCCGTTGGCAAAGCGCACCCGCCCGCCCAGCGCGTATGTTGGCGACACGCCGCCGAGGTTTTGAAAACGCGCGAAGCCGCGCTCATCAATGTGCGAGACGATGACGCCGATCTCATCCATGTGCGCCGAGAGCATCACGCGCTTGCCGCTCTTCGATTTGGTCTTGACTACAGCGATAAGGTTGCCGAGCGGATTCACGCTCAACACATCGGGCAGATTGCGGATCTCGGCGCGCACCAGTTCGCGCACTGCGCCCTCGTGCCCCGACGGGCCGTAGGCTTCGACGAGTTTTTTAATCAGGGCCTTCATACGTTCTTTCCGAGACGGAAGACGAAGGACGAACGACGAAAGCGGCAAACGCTGCGCGTTTGCTTAAGCGGACGACATGCCGTCCGCCACTTTCGTCATCCGTCTTTCGTCCTTTGTCGTTCATGGCGCCAATCGTTCAATCACCCACCGCTCGCCCTCGTGCCGATAGTGCAATCGATCATGCAACCGGTGCGGGCGGCCTTGCCAGAATTCGATCTCGACCGGGCTGAGGCGATAGCCGCCCCAATGCGGAGGCCGGGGAGGTTGCCGGTCGGCGTACTCGCGCTGAAGACGTTCGAATTCGGCTTCTAGCGCGGCGCGGTTGGGCAAGCCGCTGCTCTGCCGCGACGCCCACGCGCCAAGTTGCGCCTCGCGCGGGCGGGCCGCGAAGTAGGCATCCGACTCCTCCGCACTTACTTTCTCCACCGCGCCGGTCACGCGCACTTGCCGATGCAACGGCTGCCAGTGAAATACCAACGCCGCGTGCGGGTTCTCCGCCAGCTCGCGCGCTTTGCGGCTATCGTGGTTCGTGAAGAACGTGAAGCCGCGCGCATCCACACTCTTCAACAACACCATCCGCGCCGAGGGCTTTCCATCGCGCGTCGCAGTCGCCAGCGTCATCGCGTTCGGCTCTTCAATGCCGGCCGCCACCGCCTCATCGAACCAGCGTTGAAATTGCGCCAGCGGGTCGGGGCTGACCTCAGACTCATTCAGCCCGTAGGTCTCGTACTCGCGCCGCAACTCAGAGAAGGTTTTCATTCACCACTGAGAACGCGGAGAGCGCTGAGTATTTCTTTCTCCGCGAACTCAGCGTTCTCCGTGGTGCAATCGTCGCTATCTTTTCAAGACCTTCGCGTTCCACCCCTGCAAAGCAGCTTGCATTAGTTGCACCGTGTTGCGCCAGTCGGCGTGGCGAACGTGAGCGGCGGGCGTGTGCAGGTAGCGGCCCGGCACCGAGACGCTCACACTCGGCACACCACCACGCGAAAGATGAATCGCGCCCGCGTCGGTGCCGCCGCCGCCTGGTTGCCGAAATTGATAGGGGAGGTTGCTTTGTTCCGCCGTACGTTGCAGATGCTTCACCAAACGTTGATCGGAAAGTGTGGCGCGATCGGCGAGGTAAATAGCCGGGCCGAGGCCAAGCCGTGTGTTGTATTCGACGTTCTCGCGTTCATCCACAGAATGCGGCAAATCGTACGCTGGGGTGCAATCGATGACGAATGCCGCGACGGGGTTTACTGCAAAGCCAGCCACCTTCGCGCCGCGCAAGCCCACTTCCTCCTGCACGGTGAACGCAGCGTGCAATTCAAACGGGTATGGCCCGCCGCGTAGCAATTCCACCAGCGTCGCACAGCCGAGCCGGTCATCGAGCGCCTTGCCGCGCAACGTGGTTGCGCCGCCACCGGCGGCGGTACCGAGCACATCAAACGTCGTCGCAAACGTGCCACGATCACCCGTTTGCACCAGCTTCTTTGCCGCCTCCGCCGAGTCCACGCCGATGTCAATCCGCAACGAACGTAGTTTGACGACGGTGTTGCGCTCCTTCGCGTCGAGCAAGTGCACCGGCGCGGCGCTGATGGCGCCAGGCAACCGGTTCGCACCAATCACCACGGGCTTGCCAATCCACGCGCGTTCATCCACACCGCCGACGGTTTCAAATTTAAGCGTGCCATCCGGGTCGTGGGCGGTGACCATGAAGCCGACTTCATCCATGTGCGCGGCCACCAGCATGCGGTCAGCGGCGCGACGAGTCGCGCTGGAACGACGTGCGCGCCTTACGACGAGCACATTGCCCAGCGCATCCACGTTGATCTCGTCGGCGTACGGGCGAACCGCCTCGCGGATGAGCTTCCGCACCGCGCCTTCATCACCCGAGACGGCCACGGCGTTGGAGAGCTGCGCGAGAAACTGAAGGTCGGGCGAGCGTGCGGCGCTCGGTTTGGGTTTGACAGTCGGTCGTTTCGCCATGCGAGGTTGCAGGTTGAAGGTTGAAATGTTCGAACCTTCAACCTTCCAACACGAGATGCTCCATGAAATTCGGCGTCAATGTGGTGATGAACTCGGCCAACAAGCGCCCGACGCGCTGCACGTCGTTCACTGCCACGACTTCCACCGGCGTGTGCATGTTGCGCAACGGAATGCTGATGACGGCGGTCGGGATGCCGGCGCGCGCCACTTGAATACCGTAGGCATCAGTACCGGAGTGCAGGGCCATCGGCTCGAGTGAATACTTCATCTCCACCCGTTCGGCGGTGGCCTTGAGCGCGGTGAATAACTTCGGGTGGATGTTCGGGCCGAAGCCGAGCACAGGGCCGCCGCCCAATGGAGAGGTGCGTTCATCTTTCACCGCCGCGCCGGCGCCGTGCGTCACATCGATGGCGATGGCGAATTGCGGCTGCATTTCAAAGGCCGAGGTGATGGCGCCGAGATAACGCGTCTCTTCCTGCACGGTGGCGACGGCCACCACATCCCACGTATGCGGGCGGACCTGCAAATAGTCGAGGCAGGCAGTGACGGCGGCGACCGAGGCGCGATTATCGAGCCGGTTGGCGGCGAGCAGCCCGTCCTTCAATTCCACTGGCGGCTGCGCGAGCGAAATCACGTCGCCCTCAGCCACCGCCTCAGCCAGTTGTGATGTGGTCAGGCCGCAATCCACCAGCAGTTCACTCACCGGCACGACACCCTCGCGGTTGGCCTTGGGCAGCAAAAAGCTCGGCGGCTGCACCACGGTTCCAGGCAGGTCGCGGCGTCCGTGCACGGTCACCGGCTGGCCCGGCATCACGCGCGCATCAATCCCGCCCACTTGAATCACGCGCAGAAATTCCCCATCGCGCTGCGTCACCATCAACCCGATGGCGTCCATGTGCGCGGCGAGCATCAACTTGGGTCGCGGCGGCGCGGAGCGCCGTTGGAGAAGCGCATTCGCGCTTCTCTCTCGACCGGGAACCGGTCGAGGCGCAACGCCTGTGCCGTTTTTGGTCGCCCACAAACTGCCGAGCCGATCAACGCGCACGTCGGCCACGAGCGGCTTCCACGCGGCAGCGATAACATCGCGTGCGCGACCCTCGTAACCTGAGATGCCGGGCACGGCGCACAGTTCTTTGAGATGCGTGAGCGTATCCATTCTCAAGTGGAGGTGGGACTCGGCGTCTCGGTGGGCGGCACGGGTGTATCGGTCGGCGTGGGTGGCTCGGGGGTGTTCGTAAAGGTCGGCGTGGCCGTGAACGTAGCGCTGGCCGGGACAGGCGTGTTCGTCACCGTCGGTGTTGGGGTGATGGTGGGTGTGCCGGTCTGCGTGGGCGTGAGTGTGAGAGTGGCCGTGCCAGTGCCGGTCGGCGTGGGCGTGATGGTGGGCGTCACCGTTGGTGTGCGGCTGGGCGGCACGAATTGAGTGGGCGTGGCTTGTAGCGTCGTGGTCGGCGGGCCGGGCGTGAAGGTCATCGTCGGCGTGAGCGAAATCTGTGGTGTAGCCGAAGGGGTCACCGGCAGACCGGTGACAGTGGGTTGCAGCGACGGTGTGGGCGTGCGGGGTTGAAAATCACCCCGGTCGGCGAGGGCGAGCAAAATGAAGCCGAGACAATAGCACGGCAGCGTCAGCAAAATGACGGCGGTGAGAATCGTGTACGTCCGCTGCCGCCCACTATCAACTCGCTCCATATCGGTTCAAATCTCCGGGACGCGCGGCATGATAGCAGAGGTAAGGTAAATCCACAATCAATGCAGGCACAAAGCCGCTGAAGCGGCGACTACGAACCGCGCCCGCGCGTCAACACCGCCCATGGGAAGGCCACCGCTGCGTTGAACACGCGCCTCAGCCGCCACGGCTGTTGCCACAAGCGATAGAGCCATTCGAGGTGGATGGCTCGCACCCAGCGCGGCGCGCGCGGCACTACCCCGGCGATGAAATCTAAGGCGCCGCCGACGCCCGCGGAAACTGGAATCTGCAATTGAGCTTTGTTCCGCGCAATCCATTTGTCCTGCTTTGGGTGGCCATACGCCACGAGCAGCACATCCGGCGCGGCGGTGCGCACGCGGGCGATGAGGCCCGCCTCGTCTTCGGGGTGTGGGCTGCCGGCGAACGTGCCCGCGATGATGAACGCGGGGTAGCGGGCGCTCAATATATCGGCAGCCCGTTGCGCCACACCCTCCGCCGCGCCGAGGAAGAACAGCCGCCAGCCGCGCAACGCCGCGCGCTCGGCGATCCGCTCCACCAAATCCGAACCGGCCACGCGTTCGCGCAACGGCCGCCCCAACCACTTCGCTGCCCACAGCAAGCCAATGCCATCGGGCACAACCAGATCGGCGCGGTTGAGCAACGCGAAAAACTCGGCGTCGTGCTGCGCTGCCATTACAAACTCGGGGTTGCACGTGCACAACTGGCGCGGTTCGCGCGTCGCAATCGCCGCTTCAATCCAATCGAGCGTCTCCGTCATCGTGACAGCGTGCACGCGCAGGCCGAGGATGTGGGAGGAGGGAATCATCGGCGGGCGGCGCGCTCGAGGACTGAGAGAGTCTCACGCGCGGCTTTCTCCCACGAGAATTTTTGAACTTGTGCGTAGCCTTTGGCGATGAGGGACTCGCGCAGCCCCGCGTCGCCGAGCACGCGCGTGATGGCCCCGGTGAGGGCTTCGGTGTCCAACGGGTCAACGGTCAACGCCGCCTCCCCGGCCACCTCCGGCAGCGATGAAGTGTTCGCGCAAATCACCGGCGTCCCGCACGCCATCGCCTCGAGCACCGGAAATCCAAAGCCTTCATACAGCGATGGAAAGATAAACGCCGCCGCGCCCGAGTACAGCCCGGCCAAATCCTCGTCAGGCACATATTCGAGCACGCGAACGTTGTGCGTGCGCGCCGCTGCGAGAATGGGCTGCGATTGCCAACCGGGGCGACCGGCGAGGACCAGGGTGATCACTGAAGGCTGATGACTGACGGCCTCGATGAGGCGGAGGAGGTTCTTGCGCGGCTGAAGGGTGCCGACGTGCAGCAGAAACGTTTCGGGCAATTGGTATTTCACGCGCAATGCGCCGCGCACGGCGGAAGGGTCAACGCGGCGCAAGGTCTCATCGCGGCCCGGATAAACCACGCTGATATTATTTTCGGGCACGGCGTAGAAACGCGCCAGGTCGCGGCGTGTGGCCTGCGAGTCGGCGATGACGTACGCGGCGCGCTGTGCCGAGAAGCGCGTGGACCAATCGAGATATAGTCGTTGCGCGAGCGGGTGCGCGTCGGGGAAGTGGCGATAGCCGAGGTCGTGTACGGTGACGACGGCGGGCGCCGGACAGACGAGCGGCAATACGTGCGCGGGCACGAACAACACGTCCGGCGGATGAGTCAGCATCTCCCACGAGAGCCGCGCGTGCGTCCACAAACGCGGGAACGGAATCACCCGCTGCGTTGCGCTTGGGAATAATCCGGGCGCGGGCTGGTCGCGAAAGTACAGGGTGACTCGATGCGACGCGGGCGCAAACTCCGTTTGCGCGGGAGAAGCGCGGAGCGCTTCTCCCACGCCGCTTCGCGGCGCGGCTTGCCGGAGCAGCGCGCGCGTGAGGTTGAGCGAGTAGCTTTCGGTACCAGTACGCCGCGCGACAGTGGTGCGGCTGGCGTCAATGCCGATGTGCATGGAAGGGTTTTCACCACACAGGACACAAAGAAACACAAAGAAAACTTTGTGAGCTTTGTGCTCTTTGTGGTTCAACCTCACGCCAACACATAGCGTTCGATGGCAATGGCCGCGCCGTCTTCCTCCACGCTCGGCGCGACCCAATCCGCAACCGCGCGCGCACCCGGTGAAGCGTTGCCCATCGCCACGCCCGTGCCCGCCCAGTGCAGCATCGCAATATCGTTGTCGTTGTCGCCGATAGCCAGCACGTCCTCCACGGCGAGGCAAAGATAATCAATCAGCCACGCGAGGCCGCTGGCCTTGCTCACATTCGGCGGCAGGCCCTCGACGAAGTTCGGATGTGAGTTCATCAAATCAATGGCAATGCCGTCCGCGTCGAGCAGGCGATGCAGTTCGGCGGCCACGCCGTCGCGCTCGGCGGGGTCATGCACCGAGATGAGGAATTTGGTCGGCACCTCGGGCATCTCGGTCAAAAAATCTTCCACGTGCGTCATGGCCGTGACGCGGAATAGGCTACGCAGCACTTCCGGCGGGCGTTGGCTATTGGGCATGTACACCATGCTCGGGGTTTCAAAGTGCACGTGCCAGTCGCGTTCGGCAGCCCGCGCCACAATCCACGGCACGACCTCCGGTAGCAGCCGTGACTCGTGCAGGCTGCGGGCGTTCACCGCATCGAAGACCTGCGCGCCCTGCAGACAGACCAGCGGCGTCGTGAGGTGCAGTTGCGCGGCAAAGATTTGCGTAGGGGCTGCCCCGCGCCCGGTGGCAAGCGTCACAGCGATGCCGCGTTCGAGCGCGCGGGCGATGGCGTCGCGGACGCGCGCTGAGATGTTGAGGTCGTGACCGACCAGCGTGCCGTCAATGTCGAGGGCGATCAGTTTGATCATGTGAATGCACAATGCTCACTGCACAATGCTCACTGCACATTGAGCATTGTGCATTCGTCTACGTTTCCCGCAATTCGCTCGTGAGCACCCAGGAGCCTTTGCGGCTGTCGGCGTCGAGCGGCGCGCGGTCGTAGTACAACTCGAAGAACTGGCCGTCAGGTGTGGAAGATTGTGGGCCAATAACGCGCACGCGGAAGTAGTAACGGCCCACGCCCCACGAACCTTTCACCGCCGCGCGGCGGGCATGTTCGGGCCGCATGTTGCGGGCCATGCGGCCTTTGCGCTCGTAATTGGGCCACTCTTCGAGCAGTTCAATCACCCGATACTGCACGCCTTCACACGTAAATCCATTAGGACATGGCGGCGCTTTCTCAAAGGCCGGCGGCGCATCGAACTGCACTTCGACGTTTTCGCCGATAAAGCGGATGGGCTTGAGCGACACTGGAAAATTTCGCGCAAAGCCGCCAAGGCGCAAAGATGTCTTTGCTGGTTAGCGTCTTTGCATCTTCGCGCGAGACTGATTCACGTTTGAATACGTACGATACGATCCAGTCCGGCGTAATCTTTCAACACCGCCACATGCGCGGCAGGAAAGGCGGCTTGCGCGAGCGCGGCTGCCATTGGCCCTTGCGTCGCGCCGATTTCGAGCAACAGCAACCCGTCCGGCGCCACCACGCGCGGCGCATCCACCAGCAAACGCCGCACCCACAGCAAGCCATCCGGCCCGCCATCGAGTGCGAGGTGCGGCTCGTGTTTCGCAACGGGCAAGCCGCGCAATTCATCCGTAGCGATGTACGGGAGATTGGCGCACAGCAAATGAAAGGCGGAAGGCAGATACCGAACGGAGGAAAGCAGGTCGGATCGGGCAAAGCTTATTCGTCCCGCCACACCGTGACGTTCGGCGTTGATCCGCGCCATAGCCAGTGCGTCTTCAGAAACATCGAGGGCCGTCACACTGGCCGCCGGGCACTTCGCCGCTATCGTCACCGCGATGCAACCGGAGCCGGTGCCGACATCCAATACTCTTTTCTCTGTGCTCTGTGTAGTGAGAAACCGCAGCGCCTCATCCACCAGCAATTCGGTTTCGGGGCGCGGAACCAGTACGTGCGTGTTCACCGCGAAGTCGAGGCCGTGAAATTCGCGCGTACCCGTGAGGTAGGCTAGCGGCTCGCCTTCCGCCGCGCGGTGCACGAGTTGTTGATAGTGTTGTTGCGCTTCGGTGGAGAGCGGGCGTTCGGGCCGTGCCAGCAACTGCGTGCGGCTCACACCGAGCACATGCGCCAGCAGGGCTACGGCGGTGATGCGGGGGAACTCAATGCCTGTCGCTGATAGCACTTCGGTTGCCTCAACAACGTTCCGTGTCAGTGGGTTTTCAAAAACAATAACGGGAGGGCTATTCGATGCCACTGTTGAACGCAACCAGTTTCTCCCAATTGATGCTGCCATCGGGATTACAAAACGTGGGGATGAAAGACCTTAGCTGACGATTCATTGTGTGAGCCAGCTCATTCTGGTACTCATTGTTTAGCTTAGACATCAGATGGGGTTGTATGCGCTTAATCAATTCGAAATATAGCGTTTGGGTATATGTGATCTGTCCCGAAGACTGCCCGTTTTGGGAATTAGTTTCCTTCGCACTTACCGATGGAGTTGATCGTTCCAATAACTCCGCAACTGGAGCAATAACAGCGTTGACAAACAAAGCCTCTTCTTCGGGGCCTAAATGCGTGAGAATTGCTTCTTCTACGCACGCCGACGCGCTCTGGTCAACACTCAACCATAGCAGTATTGGATTCAATTCTTTGTACGCAGCAGCAAATGATACCGTGCGCAATAAACTTAGCCGTTGACTTTGAAAGTCAATAAGCTTTTCAGCAATAAATGACCGGAGCATTTCTTCTTGCATGAAATCTGCGACTCAACTTATAGGTATTCAAAGATGTCGTCAGAGCGTTGACGTTTACGGAATCGTCGGAAATCATCATAGTATTGGCTACCACTTCGGTACATGCCATAGACTCGACTTACACTCCAAATCTCAAGCCAATTTTTTAGATCGGCTTCAAAACGGCAGATACTCTTCAAGCGATTGACAGCGTTAGGCACAGAAACCACAATCACTTTCCGTGCCCCAAACCGAAGCGCTTGCCGCAACCTGTCTTTTGCTTCGGTTTCATTCCCACTGTCATGAACTTCGATGGCAGTATCGATTTCGCTTCCCGCAAGCCATACTACG
>JBQTJD010000838.1:0-7806 GCA_052387475.1 Anaerolineales bacterium
TGCCGTCCTCGCGCAATCGGCGCGTCACCATCTCCACCGGCGTGCCGATGGAGACCGCGTCGTTGTCCACATCGGTTAGTTGCGCCGTGACCATTGGGCCTTCATCTAATTTGACGAGGGCAACGGTATACGGCGTATTGCCTTCGTAGCCCTCAGGCGCGTCGTAGACGGTGGTGAAGCTGTACACCTCACCCTTGCCTGAAAAAACATAAGGCGTCTTCGCCTCACCCGAGCAGTGCGGGCACACATCGCGCGGCGGGAAAATTTTTCCGTCACAGTGCGGGCACACCTCACCGACTAAACCGTAGCGTTGCTTTTGTAATCGCCAGTTGCGTGAAATTTCCATAAGGCCATCTCCTCAATTTACTCATTGAGTATAGTATCGTGTGTTAACTCTCAACACACACCGGAGATGGTGTCAGAAGCTATCAGAACCCTATACACGTTCGAAGATGTGGGTCACTGCCGTCGAGCCCGCGCCGCCGATGGACTGGGCCATGCCATAACGGGCATCCTTCACCTGCGTCGCGCCGGCCTGCCCGCGCAATTGCAGCACTACCTCGGCGGCTTGATATACCCCAGTCGCCCCACCCGGATTGCCCCGCGCCTTCAGTCCCCCAAAGGTCGCCACCGGCACACGACCCGTGAGGGCGATACTGCCATTGGCCGCCAGCTCCCATCCTTTCCCCCGCGCCGCAAAGCCCGCCGCCTCCAAACTTAACGCGCTGAACACCGTAAAGGCATCGAACAATTCGAAGACCTGAATCTGCTCGGAGCCAACGCCGGCCATCTGGTACGCTTTTTGGGATGAGCGCTGTACGGCAGTAAATGTGAGTGGGTCGGGCCGGTCGTGCACGGCCAGCGTATCGGTGGCGAGAGTGGAAGCCGCCATCCGGATTGGCGACGGGTACGCGCTGATGAGCAACGCGGCCGCGCCGTCGCAATCGGGCGCGGTGTCGAACACGTTCACTGGGTCGGCGACCATGCCCGCTTTCACGTATGCCTCAGCGGTGAGGGCGTTGCGGAACATAGCATTCGGATTGTGCTTGGCATTCGCGTGCGCGTTGACGCTGAAGCCGGCGAAGTCTTTGAGCGTGGCGCCGTGCGTGTGCATGTAGCGCCGCATGAGCAGCGCGGCCAGCGCCGCCGGCGTCGCGCCCTGCGCCGATTCCCAGTCGCTGTCGGTAGCGGTGGCCAATGCCGCCGTCACGCCCGCGCCGACCTTGTCCGTCATCTTCTCCACGCCGACGACGAGCGCGGCGTTCACCGCACCCGAGGCCACGGCGATGTAAGCCTGACGAATGGCCGCGCCACCCGAAGCACCAGCCGCTTCGATCGTGGTCGCTTCGATGCCGCGCAGCCCGGCGAAATCCGCCACCAGCGCGCCGAGGTGCGCCTGCCGGCTCAAATTCCCAGCCAGCATATTCGCCACGAACAACGCCTCAGGCTGCGGCGCGTCCGGTGAATCCTTGTGCAATGCTTCGATGGCGTGAAAGGCCAACTCGCGCAGGGAGGTGCTCCAATGTTCACCCGCCGGAGTCAAACCGGCGGCGGTTACAAAAACATCTCGCATGAGTTTCACGACGAAGGACGGTAGAGGAATGACGAAAGCACGCGCCTCTACTTTCGTCGTTCGTCTACCGTCCTTCGTCCAGATTTTTCGCCAACACCTCGGCCAGTTTGATAGCCAGGTCGTGATTCTGCTCCAGCACAGTCAGGCTACTGGCATCGCTGATGGGCTGCGACTGCAACTGCACCGAAGCGATGTAACGCCCGGCGCGAAAACTGATCTCGCTCGTGGCGATGAGGGGGCCGTTTGACCTGCCCGGTTCCTGCGGAATCAACGCACTCCACATGCGCGCCGCTTCGCCAATGACGGGCGGGTCTTTTTGCTCATCCGAGCCTGGCAAGCCCACCATCGCCTGCAATCCCTGCACAGTGGACTCGGTCTGTTGATAGACCGATACTTGCTGAAAGATTCCGACAGCGGGATCCACGACGGTCTGGCCTTCGATGGGCGGTTTGACCAGCCACATCTGGTAGCCCGTCAAGCGCCCCAGACGATTGAGGGTTTGCTGCGCCTCGGCGTTGGGGAAATCTTCGTTGTTCACCCAACCGGGCAAGAGTAAATTATTGAGGCTCCACGTCGCCTCGCCGCCAACGGCCTCTTGGAGTTGCGTTTGCGTCAGCAACAGTGTCCGCAGGTCGGAGAGTTGCGCCGCTTGCAGTTTTTCCAGCGCCTTCGGCTGCCTCTCAGCCTGCATCTTCGCCAGCACTTTGCGCGCGTGACTCACCACCTCGTTGGCGTTGGGCAATGCCTCGGCCGTGCCGAACACGCTCACCGAGCCGATAGCGTTGAGATAGCGGAAATCCACACGATAGAGATTCTGATTGGTGGCCTCCGCCGGATTGCGGAAGTGCCACACGCGGCTCTCGTCACCAATGGTTGCCGTCGATAGCGACTCCCATTCGGCGCCGAGCGCCTCGGCGCTCAACCCGGCCTGCGCGTCGGCAGTGGTGTTGTAGAGGAGGATGTCCAGCGTAAAGTCGGCATATTGCGAACTCTGCGGCGGGCGGTAGCTGGCGGAATACAGTTGCCGGGCGTTTTTCAAACTGGCGGCGTCCGCAAATTCGGGATCGTCAGCGGTGTAAAGGTTTTGCCCGGCGAGCGCCCAACCCGCCGGCAAGTCCTCCGGCAGCAGCCGGTAATCCCACGCATCGCCGCTCACCTGCGTGGGGCTGACGGCGCAGGCGGCGAGCAGCATGCAAAGTGCGAAGATCAAAATGCGTTTCATCTATTCACGCGTGTTGCGTATCACGTATTCCGTAATCTTACGCAACACGCAATACGCAACACGAAAACAGTCTCGTCTGGTTGAGCCGAATTACTTCATCACCAACTTGCCGCGCAGCCGCGTGTACATGGCGTAATCAATCTCGGTGCGGCGGGCAATGTAATCGTGCGTCTTCGGCGCGCGGGCCTGGCGTTCGGTGATGCGTTCGGTGACGCGCAGGCCAAAGGCATCCGATCCCGCTCCGGAGCCAAAGCTCACCAGCAGGATGCGGTCGCCGGGCTGCGCCTCGTCCAGCACGGCCGTTAGGCCAATCATCGCGCTGCCCGCATACGTGTTGCCGATCTCGCCGACGAGCAAGCCCGTTTTGATCTGTTCTTCTTTGAAGCCCACGGTTTTGGCCGCCTTCTGCGGGAACTTCACATTGGGTTGATGGAAGATCGCATATTTGTAATCACTCGCTTTTGTGCCCGCCAGTTCCATGAACGTGCTGGCGGCGGTGGTGATGTGCTTGAAGTAGGCCGGCTCGCCGGTGAAGCGCTGGCCGTGCTCGGGATATTTTTCGTATTGCCGCCGCCAGAAGTCGGGCGTGTCGGTGACGTAGGAGTACGAGCCTTCGAACACCGCCAACGAGTCAGCCTCCGGGCCGAGCAGGTAGGCCGCGCCGCCCGCGCCGGCCGTGTATTCGAGGGCATCGCCGGGGCGGCCCTGCGCCGTATCCATCCCAATCGCCAGCGCGTACTCGGCCATGCCCGAGCCGATGAAGCCGATAGCGGCTTGCATGGCTTCGGTGCCGGCTTTGCACGCGAACTGCCAGTCGGCGGCCTGCGTGTTGGGCACCGCGCCGATGGCCTCGGCCACGATAGTGGAGGTAGGCTTCACGGCGTACGGATGGCTCTCGCTGCCCACCCACACCGCGCGAATCATTTGGGGATCAGTACCCGCGCGCTTCAGCGCATTGCGCGCCGCCTCGATGGACATCGTCGCCACATCTTCATCGAGGCCGGGCACCGCTTTCTCTTTGATCGGCAACGCGCCGGTACTTTCGGTCCACACCCGCGCCACTTCCTTCGCCGGCAGCCGGTAGCGCGGCACATACGCGCCGTAGCCCACAATCCCGACGGGCCGCGCCGGGTGCATCAACTTTTCCGAATTCGATTCAGCCATTCTGTAAAACTCCTATCGGATAGCGTAGGGATTTTATCATTCGCGAGATAGCAAAAGCTATCGGAGAGCTTGTGAGAGATGGCCTATCGCTCCCACTGACAACGACACAGGCGTTATGCCGCTTCGGCCACTGGCTTGGGCTGAAGTCTGGAGACGAGTTGAAACATCAGTGGATTAAGCGTGATAGAAAAGAGTGCCCCAGCGAGGATCAAGCTCAGCCCTTCGGGCGGCAACAGGTTGAGGCTGACACCCAGGCCGGCCAGGATGAAAGAGAACTCGCCGATTTGAGCCAGCGCTGCCGAAACCGTCAGCGCTGTGCTGAGTGTGTAGCGCAACGCAAGCACGATGCCCAATGCGGCCAGTGACTTGCCGATCGTAATGATGGCCACGACGATCAGCACCTGCAGCGGTTGTTGCACCAGTATCGCCGGGTCAAACAACATCCCCACCGCGACGAAGAAGAGCACGCCAAACGCGTCCTGCAACGGTTGCAGATCGGTCACCGCGCGGTGGCTGAGGTCGGACTCGTTGATGACGATGCCGGCAAAAAATGCGCCAAGCGCGAAGGACACCCCGAACAATTGGGCCGAACCAAACGCCACGCCGAGGGCCAGCGCGACGATGGCCAGGGTGAAGAGTTCGCGTGAGCCTGTATGCTCCACCCGCTCAAGCAGCCACGGGAAAACACGTGTACCCACGATGAGCATGAGCGCCACGAAGAGCGCCACCTTCCCCAGGGTAATCCCGAGCGTCAGCCACACATCGCCCGCCGCGACGCCTTGCGTTGCGTCCACTGCCCCGCCGCCCAGCGGGACGGCGAGCGCCGGTAGTAGGACGAGGGCCAGCACCATCACCAGGTCTTCGACAATCAGCCAGCCGACTGCAATCCGGCCATCTTCTGAATCGAGGCGGCCCTGTGACTCGAGCGCGCGCAGCAACACAACCGTGCTCGCCACCGACAGCGCCAACCCGAACACCAGCCCCGTTCCCCATGACCAACCCCAGGCTAGAGCGACGCCAATGCCCAACGCCGTCGCCACACCAATCTGCGCCACCGCGCTGGGCAGCGCAATCGCGCGCACCGCCAGCAGATCGCGCACCGAAAATGCATCCCACGCCGAACATCAACAGGATGACGCCGATCTCGGCCAACTGCGGAGCCAGTTCCACATCGCCGACAAAACCGGGGGTGAATGGCCCAATTGCGATCCCGGCCAACAGATAACCGACCAGAGGCGGCAAACGCAAGCGAACGGCGATGAGCCCGCCGATGAAGGCCAACGCCAGACCAACGGCGATAGTGGCAATGAGGGGGGTTTCGTGGGACACGCCTCTTCTTTAGCCGAAGAGTCGGAATGAGTCAATCATGAAGAACGAGCGTGGAATCTTTTGACCCTAATCAAAGCTGATGCGCCCGCTAAACAATGAGGGCGGCTTCCATGGTCTGGCGCGGTCACTGCTCCACGGGGCGGGCGGCGCGGTGGTGAGCGTGCACAGCGAGAGCAGCGTCGAATCATAATTCACGCGCCAGCCGGCGAAGTCGCTCCAGGCCTGATCGATATCGGCTTTCACCGGCAGGCCCGCTTTGCGGAACCGCTCGACGGCTTTGTCAAACTCCGCGCGCGCGACGCTGATGGGTTGAGCCGGGTAGTGGGGGTCGGGGTGATAGGGAAGGCCGAAAAAATCGCAGATGTGGCGCAGCGCGAGATAGCCGGCGCGAATGGAGAGTTGCGCCTGTGGGTCGCGCGCATAATCAAGCGTGGAGGTATACAGCCCCGCCGCATCCAGAATCGCGGCAGCGGCGGTGACCCATGAGTGATGGGGCTGCGGCGAGCGAAAGAACGCCAGCACCGGCAGTGACGTGTGGGTCTCATCCAACTCTGAAAACCAAATCTCCCACTCACGCCAAAGCTCGTTGAAGTGATCCATTCGCCCCAGCGGAATCGCCAGTTCGAACATGTACACCGCCGAAGGCGGTGAGCCGGCGCGTACCTCGAGCAGATTGACCAGCGTCTCGCGCTTCGAGAAAGCGGAATACATCGTGGGCAGGTACGAGATGAGCAGCGCGATCAGGATGAGGCCGAGCGTGGCTTCGGAAAATGCCAGCAACACGGTCAACAGCGACTGCGTCGGTGGGACAAAGCCGAGCGTTAGTAGCGATGAGCCGCTTTCGATGAAGGCGTCAAACGGCGATTGCACGCCGCCGCCCAGAAAAGGGCCGTGTATCCCAGACACATCACTCCCATCCACACCGGAGGCAACGCCAGTAAGCTCACCGGCGCATACACGGCCAGCACCCGATCCTTCTCTTCATAAGTTCGCAGACGCTTGACACGCAAATGAAAGAGGTAACGAATCAGGCGAAACACCACGCGCGTGATGCCGTCCGGCGCGGAACGCGGCAACACAAAGGTGCGCAGGGCAGAGAGCACGGCGCTAAAGACCAGCCACACGCCGATGAAGAACGCAAGAATACGCAGGGTGATTTCCAGCCAAGATGGCATCCGGTTTTCTCCGAGTGAGCGCGCGGCGGCGCAAAGCGCCGGTGCGGCGGCGGGATTGTACTCGGAGGCAAGGAGCCTACCAGCTATCTAAATGTGGAGGAGTCTGGTAGCGGCGATTACGAACGCAACAACCGGATAGCGGAGAACATGCCGAGGATGAAGGCCACCAGAATCAGGATGACGGCCGTTTCCCAATTGACCATCGCTCACCTCCGAGTGGAGAAAAGTGGCAGGGCGGAATTGCGAGGAAAAGTATCGTGATTGTGAAGCAGCGGCTAGAGCAAAGCGTGATGCCAATCATAAGGCGTTCAGCCACCTCGCCAGGGGAACGCGGCGTAAAGGGTGCTAATGGAATTTTCGCAAAATTGACACATTGAAATCGCCGGGAGTATAATCCGGCCCGTAGTCGGAAAAATTCTGTAGGTTGAGGAGAACGCACACCCGCTCGGATTGACCCACGGCAGGGCGTCTGTACACTCACTCGGCGTGACCAGAGTCTTCCGGTTGCGCCGAGTTTGTTTTGGCCTGACGGCGTTTAGCTTGACGGCTAACAATAGAAAGAAGGGTTTATGGCGAAGTCAGATGACAAGGTGACGGTCGAGGGCACAGTCGTGGAAGCGATGCCCAGCACCACGTTCCGCGTGCAGTTAGAAAACGGGCACACGGTGCTGGCCTATCTTTCCGGGCGGCTGCGAAAGAACTACATCCGCATCCTGCTCGGTGACCGCGTGAAAATTGAGCTGTCTCCGTACGATCTCACGCGCGGGCGCATCACGTACCGCTACACCGCCCAGCAGAGCGGGCCGGTGCCCCAGGCCGCGAAGTAATTCGCTCATTCATTGGGTCCTCATCGCTTAATGGGCCAACACCGTCCCGCTTGGGACGGTGTTTGTTTTCACCGGAGTGTGGATGGACCAGGGTGGTTGGCGAAGAAGTTTAGCGGTGGTGCTGCTTGCGGCGTTGGTACTGCTGGCTGGCCCGCTGCTTGTGGTCGAGGATGCGCTTCAACCGGCAGGTGCCGTCCTCGTCATCGGCGGCGACCACAAGCCTGAGCGCATCCAGCGGGCCGCCGAGTTGTATTTTGCAGGCGATGCGCCTTTGATTATCCTCAGTGCGGGCACGCTTGTCTACGAAGGCAACGAGCAAGTGATTGAAGCCGAGGTCATGCGCCAGCAGGCGCTGGCATTAGGCATCCCCGCCAACGCCCTCATCCTTGAAACCGAGTCGCGCACCACTTATCGCAATGCCACGTATTCAAAACAACTCTTGCAACAGCTCGGCTTCGACGAAATCTTACTTGTGACCTCGGTCTATCACAGTCGGCGGGCGCGGCGCATATTCAA
>JBQTJD010000839.1:0-7261 GCA_052387475.1 Anaerolineales bacterium
GTTCGCGGCCCGTGTTGCGTTCAAAGAAAATCTTGTACTGCTGGTCGAGCACCACGTCGGCCACATCGAGCAATTTTTCCACATGGTCCGACGTCATCTCCGGCGGGATGGTCGTGAGGTCGGCAAATCGAAAATACGCGCCGACCATGAAGGCGGCTAGCACGAGCACGCTCACCCAACTGAGATGAAGCGCCAGCCCGGGCCGCACAGCAGCACGCCACGCGGCGAACCGTGCGCGCCAATCGCTCAACGAGAAGTCGCCCTCCCGCACCGCGCCCAACCAGGCGAGCACACTCACGCCCCAGGCCAGCATGCCCGGTGTGGTGAACCGGTTAGCGAGGGCGATGAAGTAAGCGACACCGGCGGCCAGCAATGAAATGGCGATCAGCGTCCAGCGCACGGCCACGGGTGCGGCGGCGGGCACAACTATTTCTGGCCGCTGCGTCAACAGTTTCTCCTGCCAGACCACGACGCCAAACAGCACCAGGCCGAGGGCGTAGAAAATCAACCCAATCAGCGCCCCGCCCTCCTCGCGCCCGAGGAACAAAAATTGGCCGATGATTGGAAAGATCAGGACTGCGGGCAATCGTAACGGCGCGAGCCATTCCATCAAGCTGCTACGATCCATCGTGGAGCGGCCACTGACTGTGGCGCCGGCTGTTGACTCGCCCGGCAGGGTTACGAGCGGCTCCGCGCTGCCGCGCACACTCAGCGCCCACGCGCCGAGCGCCGCGGCCAACACCAGCACCACAATCCCACCGGTATTGTTTTGTCCGAGCCACAGGTTGACACCCCAGGCCGCCACCAGCGCCGCCAGCCCAAAGCGCACGGCGCGGCGCGCCCACGGCTGTCGCCAACGCGAGCCGAGCCAATCGAGGAGGGAGGGGGTGTCGTTCATGACAACAGGTTGGTCAATCGCGTGAAACGTGATGCGCTGCTATTTGCGAGTTCGATCAATTGACTACCTCTCAATGTGATCAAGACTCACGTTTCACGTTTTACGGTTCACGACTCATTCCTTGCGGCACACAAAAAACAAATACGCGCCCTTCTCCGGTAGCGGCTCCTCGTAGTGCGGGCGCAGCAACTTCTCGGTCAATGCAAGATTCGCGCGCGTGGCGGACAGCAGCCAGCGCCCCGTGAGCGAATGGGCCAGCACCGACGGCGCGCCGAGATAGTGCCCCCACTCCAACACCCGCAGCGCTCGTATCGAGAAGTAATACCAGTAATGTTCCACGAAGAAGCCGGTCCGGCCCAGCCGCTCCTGCCACACCGCCGGGCTGTCGCAATGATAATGCCTAGAGATACGATTGAAAAATGACTCGTACGCCGCGCCGAGGGGGCGCAATCCAACACGATTGAGCGCGCCCGAGATGGAGAGGAACTCGAGGAAGTATTCGCTCGGCGTGCAGAAGATAAAGGGCGCGCCGGGCCGCAGCACGCGCTGCAAATCGCGCAGCACCGGGTCGAGGTCGGGGATGTGCTCGAGGACAGAGTTGCTGACTGCGCTAGCGAAGTGGCCGCTGGGCAACGGGAGCGCCGCACCGCTGGCCTGTACCAGCCCGCGATACACACCGTGCCGCAGGCGGGCCGCCTCGCGCAGCGGCGGCGTCCACGGATCAACGCCCACCTCCAACGGATGATCAAACGTCACCGAGGCGAAGTGCGCGTCCCCGCAGCCCAAATCCAGCACCGGCTGCGGCAACTGAATGTCTTGATAGAAGCGCGCCTCGACCGCGCGCAGCAGAGCACGGAAGGCGGGCAGGTCTTTCAGGTTGCGCCAGAGCAGGTCGTCGGAGTGAGTCAAGCTTGATCCGTCGTGATGCGTGAAACGTGATAAGCGACGTTCACGTTTTATGCTTGAGTAAAGTCTCAAACAACGCTTCATACTTCCGCGCCACCGTGTGCGGGCTGAACATCTCGGCGATGGGCGCGCGCGGTTGCACGTATTGCTCGCGATTGTCCAACACTTCAAGGATAGCTTCGGCGAGGGCGGCTGAGTCGCGCGGCGGGCTGGTGCGGCCCATGCCCGTCATCTGCGTTGGCATGCGCACGCCGGGCAATTCGCTGGCCACGGTCGGCGTGCCGCACAGCGCTGCTTCGACCTGCACCAGCCCGAAGGTCTCGGTGCTGTTCACACTGGCGACGACATGCACCGCACAACATTTGAAGAACGCGGCTAGTTGCTCAACGTTCAAACTGCCAACCCACTGATAGTGATCGCGATGCTGTTCGAGCAACGGCTGCATCTGGGCGAGGTAAGCCCGCTCACCGATGGCTTCGCGCGGGCCGGCGTGCAACACGGTGGCGCCGGGATAGCGTTCGGCGATGAGCGGCAACGCCGCGAGCAGATACTCCACGCCTTTCTCCGCCGCCAGCCGCGCCGCAATGCCGATGAATGGGCCGCGGCCTTCGAGACCATGTTGCTGTCGAAAGTCGCGCACCACCTCGTCACTCGGCTCCGGCATCTCCACCGGCGGTGTGATGGTGTGGACCTTATCGAGATAGCGCGACAGCAGCCGCGAATGCTTGGCGAAGTCGTCCGTGTACGCCACGAGCGCATCGGCTTGCAGTGCCACCAGATGATTGCTTAGCTCAATCGCCGAACCGGCAAACCAGTTAACGAGCGACGGCGGGAGCAGCAAATCGGAGTGATAGGTGACGACCACCGGCTTGCCGAGCAATCGGCCGCGCAACGCAAAGCCGGCCGCGTCCAGTTGCGGCAGATGAATACTGAACACATCGTGTTGAGGCACGAGCCGCCACGCCACCAGACCGATAGTCGGCATCACCACGCCTTTGCTGATGCGCGCCGCGACCGGCACGCGGATGATGTCCACTCCATCCTGTCTTTCACGTTCTGGAAGATGCTTCTCGAATTGCGAGGTGAGCACGGTGATGGCGTGGCCGCGGGCCGCCAGCGCCTTCGCCATCCGTTCGACGTAGATCGTCAGCCCGGAGATGTGCGGGCGATAATAGGTGAGGGCGATCAGAATCCTCATCGGAGTTTATACACGTGCAAAGGGTCTTTGGCGCAACGGTCAGCGCGTTGCGTTGTTGGGCGCAGCGCTGACCAGGCTACGAGCGGATTGCGCCAGGTGCGCGAGCGTCTCCCCTTCACGCGAGAGAGCGAACGCGCCCAGCAGTGACAGCAATGTGAAGTTGGCGAAGTGATTAAGGAGGCCGAAGCTGAGGGCCACCGGTTTTTCGATTTGAAAAGCGGACAAGGCCGCGACGGCAGCCGCTTGCCACACGCCGATCGCGCCCGGCGCGGAAGGCACCGCAATGCCCAGCCCCACCACGACGAGGACGAAGAACGCCATCCCCGCCGTCGCGCTCGGCACGAAGGCGCGCAACAACAGCCAGGTGCTCAGGCCCGCGCATAGCCACGCCGCGCCCGACCACGCCACCGCGCTCCAAAAACGGCGCGCATCATTCAACGCCGCCATGCCATCTACAAATGAATGGAAGAGCGTTTCGATCCGCTCAGCATTTTTCCAGCGCGAGGCGAGTGGGCTGACAATCCGGCGCAGCACAGCCAACACCCAGCCGGGGCGACGCGAGACCACAAACAAAAAAGAGAGCGCTGCCACCGGCAGCATAAAGGCCACGCCGACGGTCAATGGCGTCCCGGTCAATCCCACCGCCAGAGGCACAAATGCGGCCAGCATCCCAACGATCAGGCACAAATCAATCACCCGCTCCACCAACACGGAGGAGAGGGCGTGTGCGGCGCTGAACCCCTGCGCGGCGCTGAACCCCTGCGCGGCGCTGATGTTCTGCGCGCGACTGATGAGGTAGGCGCGGCCTAACTCGCCCAGGCGCAGCGGCAACACGTTGTTGAGAAGATAGCCGACGTTGAGGGCGGAAAAGACGCGGGCGAACGGCAGATGACGGCCCAGGATAATTTGCCAACTGCTGGCGCGGCAGACTTGCCCGAGGAAGATGAGGCTGAGGGCGAACGGTACGTACACATAGTTGGCCGTCGCCAGCGCTCGCATCAAGTCCGGCGCATTCACATCGCGAAAGGCCAGCCACAACGCCACCGCGCTGACCACAAGGCCAATCACCCATTGCACGCTTCTGCGCAAGATAGACTCCAACTTTAACCGCAAAGCCGCAAAGAGCGCGAAGGAAATGCAAATAGCTGTGCGAAAATCTTCGCGTGCTTTGCGTCTTCGCGGTTCACATTCAGTCGTCCCCCAGCTTCAGCACCGCCATAAACGCTTCCTGCGGGATCTCCACCGCGCCAACCATCTTCATGCGGCGCTTGCCCTTCTTCTGTTTCTCGAGCAGTTTCTTCTTGCGAGTCACGTCACCGCCGTAACACTTGGACAGCACATTCTTGCGCATAGCCTTGACGTTGGCGCGCGAGATGATGCGCCCACCGGTCGCCGCCTGTATCGGCACCACGAACTGGTGCATGGGGATGAGTTCCTTGAGTTTGGTGACGAGCAGTTGGCCTTTGGCGTACGCATCGTCTTTGTGCACGATCATGGCCAGCGCGTCCACTGGCTCCTCGTTCACGAGGATGTCCAGCTTCACCAATTCCTGCTGACGATACCCGCTGACGTGATAATCCAGCGAGGCGTAACCGCGCGTGCGCGATTTGAGATGGTCGTAGAAATCAACGATCAGTTCGGCCAGCGGGATTTCGAACTTGAGCAGCACGCGGCCCGGCGCCGGATACTCCTGCTCCACGAACTCGCCGCGCCGTTTCGTCACCAGATCCATCACCGTGCCGTAGTAAGTTTCGGGCGTGAAGATCTCAATCCGCATCCATGGCTCGCCGATGCTTTCGATGCGGCTCGGGTCGGGCAGGTCGGCGGGCGAGTCGATGCGGATCACCTCACCGTTGGTCAGCGTGACTTCGTACTCCACCGACGGTGCGGTGGCCAGGATGTCGAGGTCGTACTCGCGTTCGAGCCGCTCCTGAACGATGTCCATATGAAACAAACCGAGGAAACCGCAGCGAAACCCGAAGTTGAGGGCCTGCGACGTTTCCGGCTCCCACGTCAGCGAAGCGTCGTTGAGTTGTAGTTTGTCGAGCGCTTCTTTCAGGTTTTGATAATCTTCGCCGTCCACCGGATAGAGGCCGGCAAACACCATCGGTTTCACTTTTTGGTAGCCGGGGAGGGGCTGTGCGGCGCGCCGGTCATCGAGCGTGAGCGTATCGCCCACGCGGCACTCCTGCACCGTCTTGAGGCCGGTCGCGACGTAGCCCACCTCGCCGGCAGAAAGCTCACCGGTCGGAGTCATCTGCGGGCTGAAGGTGCCGATCTCCACCGGGTCGCCCGAGATGTCGGTCACCATCAAATGGAAGCGGTCGCCCTTGCGGATTTGGCCCTCGACCACGCGCACATAGGCGACGACGCCTTTGTACGAGTCGTAGTGCGAGTCGAAGATCAGCGCCCGCAGCGGAGCGTCGGCCTCGCCCTTCGGCGGGGGCACGCGCTTGACCACCGCTTCGAGCAGCGCCGGCACGTTGAGGCCCTCCTTCGCCGAAATCGGAATGACGTCAGCCTCCGAGCCGCCGAGCAGGTTCACCACTTCGGCTTTCACATCCTCCAGCCGCGCGGAGGGCAGATCGATTTTGTTGATGACAGGGATGATCTCAAGCCCGGCGTTCAGCGCGAGATACAAATTGGCCAGAGTCTGCGCTTCGATGCCTTGCGTGGCATCCACGACAAGCACCGCGCCCTCGCACGCCGCCAGCGCGCGGCTCACCTCATAGCCAAAGTCCACGTGGCCGGGCGTGTCGATCAAGTTCATCTCGTACGTCTGGCCGTCGCTGGCCGTGTGCTGCATCCGCACCGCCGAAGCCTTGATGGTCACACCTTTTTCGCGCTCGAGATCCATGGTGTCGAGAATCTGTTCGGTTGTCACACGGTCTGGCACGGTGCCGGTGAGGTGCAGCAACCGGTCGGCCAGCGTGCTCTTGCCGTGATCGATGTGCGCGATGATGCAAAAGTTGCGGATGTGAGCGGTATCCATACAAACGAAAGTTTGGCGAAGGGGCTTTGCCCCTTCGCTCAAGCGAACGTGAAACGTTCGCCATACGCAGTGCGCGGGAGACAGACGAGCGTCTCCCGCACACGGAAGTATAACTAGATTTACACGAAGGCGGTAGGCCTATGGCCCGCGGCGCGATGAGCGTGGCTGGCGGCACAGTATTCGTAGGCGGGATCGGCGTCAGCGCGGGCGTAAATACCGGCGCGCGGCCACTGTACGGCGATACAAACTGCGCCTCGCACACCGGCCCGGCTGGGATGTCAGGCCATTCCACATTGGGGATTTTCAGCGCTTGACCCGCGAAAAGCACATCCGCCAGCGCCATCCCGTTCGCATCTGCGATAGCTTTGGGCAGCACGCCGTACGCCCGCCCGATGCAGGACAGCGACTCGCCCGGCATGGTGCGATGCTCGCCCAACATACCCGTCACCGGGATGGGCGGCGAGGGACTCGGCACAGTTGACATCGGCGCGGATGTTTCTGTGGACGGCGCTGGCGTCGGAGTCGGTGATTGTGTGGGTGTAGGCGTTGATGGCTCCGGTGTGTCGGTGAACAGCGGCTATCATCAACCCTGCACGAAGTGTCACTGCGAGGCGCACCCTTCGCGCCGAAGCAGTCTCCTCGATGGATAGAGCATGTGCGCTGCTTACGGAACTGGCGGCAGAATCGTCGGCAGCACGGGCGGGCACGGCTGCGGAAAGCACCGCGTTGGAGTTCTGGTCAATATGATGATGGGCGGGAGCGTGTTCGTTCTCGGTACCGGCGGCGCGATCGTGGGCGTGCCAGTGACCGGAATAGGTGGCGGCGTGTTGGTAGGCAGCGCTGCCGTTGAAACCGGCCCAAGGGTCGCGCCGGGTTGCGGAACAAACGGCGGGTAGTGTGATGGAAACTGCACGACGCACACCGGCCCGGCGGGAATGTTCGTCCATTGGACATCCGGGATCTTCAATATCTGACCCGCGAAAAGAATATCCGTCAGCGCCATCCCGTTCGCATCCGCAATAGCCTTGGGCAGTACGCCATAGGCCCGCCCGATGCACGAGAACGTATCACCGCGGACGACGAGATGCTCACCCAGCATGATTGGCCCCGTAGGAACGGGAGTGGCTGTATCTGCAACCGGCAGAGCAGTGGGCGGCGGAGGTGGTGTGTCGCTGGCTGGCGGCTGTGTGGGAGGCAGCGTGTCACTGGGCGGCGCGAGAGTGGCGCTCGCCACTGGGGCAGCCGTGGGCGGCCCGGACGTGAAAGC
>JBQTJD010000840.1:0-2317 GCA_052387475.1 Anaerolineales bacterium
CGCCGGGCGGGCCGCTGGCGCAGGCGGAGCGCAACCCCAACGTCACCGCCGAACAACTCGCCGCGCTGCGCGTCAGACTTGGGCTTGATCAGCCACTGCCGGTGCAATACGCGAAGTGGCTCGGCGCAATCACGCTCGAAGGCGACCTCGGGCAGTCCATCAAATTCAGACGCCCGGTGGCTGAGATGATCGCCGAGCGCATCCCGGCTACGTTGCTGCTCGTTGGCTCGGCGTTTGCGCTCACCCTCCTCATCGCCATCCCCATCGGCGTGCTCTCGGCGGTGCGCCCGTATTCGCTGTTCGATTACATTGTCACCACCCTCACCTTTGTTGGCCAGAGTGTGCCAGTGTACTGGCTGGGGCTGTTGCTCATCGTCGTCTTTTATCTCACCTTGCAGAACCCGCTCACCGGCGATCCGTTGTTCCCCTCCGGCGGCATGGGCAGCATCACCGGCGACGGTGGTGTACCGGATTTGGTGTGGCATATGACGCTGCCCGTCATCGCACTCAGCGCCGGGTGGGCGGCGTGGTACTCGCGCTTCCTGCGCGCCAGCATGCGCGACGTGCTCAACGAAGACTATATCCGCACCGCCCGCGCCAAAGGGCTGGTGGCGAGCGCCGTTTACTACCGACACGCGTTGCGCAACGCGCTGCTGCCGCTGGTCACGATGATGGCGCTCGACCTGCCGAGCGTGTTTAGCGGCGCACTCTTTATCGAAACGATTTTTTCCTGGCCGGGAATGGGCCGTCTGTTTTGGGATGCGGCGCGCGGGCGTGATTATCCCGTGCTGCTGGCGGTGGTGATGGTGAACGCGGTGCTCATCATCCTCTGCAATCTGCTCGCCGACGTGCTCTACGGCTTGCTTGATCCGAGGGTGAAATATGAATAAAACCCTAATCCCTAATCCCTGTGTTGAAAGAGGGATTAGGGGTTAGGGATGATTTCGCCATGACCACACTCGAAATCGCCCTCGAACCGCTCACCTCCGCGCGCGCCCCCGAGTCGCTGGGCGCGTTGGTGTGGCGACGCTTTCTGCGCCATCGCCTGGCAGTGGTCTCCATTCTCGCGCTCGGCGTGATGGTGCTCAGCGCCGCCCTCGCATCTTTCAGCCCGTACACGGCCACCGAGCAAAACCCGACCAACGCCTTTCAGCCGCCCTCGTCTGCCCACTGGTTCGGCACCGACGAACTGGGGCGCGATGTGTTCACCCGCATCCTGTACGGCGGGCAAGTGTCGCTCGCGGTCGGCATTTTCTCCACGCTGCTGGCGATTGTGGTCGGCGTGATTGTGGGCGCGCTGGCCGGCTACTACGGCGGCTGGCTCGATAATGTGTTGATGCGGATCACCGATACGTTTTTGACTTTGCCCGCGACGTTTGTATTGATTCTGCTCACGGCGCTTTTACGCGAGACGGCCTTTGCGCAGTTGCGGAACAGTGTGGCGGTGGTCGTCATCGTCATCGGCGCGCTGGCATGGATGTGGCCGGCGCGGCTGGTGCGGGGCTTGTTCCTCACGCTGCGCGAGCGCGACTTTGTGTCAGCTTCCCGCGCATTGGGGGCGAGCGATGCGCGCGTGATCTTCCTACACATTTTGCCCAACTGCCTCGGGCCGCTGCTCGTCAACGCCACATTGGAGATGGCCTTCGCCATCATCACCGAGTCGGGCCTGAGCTACCTCGGCTTCGGTGTGCAACCGCCGACGCCCAGTTGGGGCAACATCCTCGCCAGCGCGCAAATCCACGTCTTCAAAGCGCCGTGGCTCGCCATCTTTCCGGGCGTCGCCATCTTTGTCACGGTGATGTCCATCAACTACATCGGTGATGGCTTGCGGGATGCGTTTGACCCATACACTGTCAGGAGTAGTTCGTAATGCGTGAAACGTGAAACGTGATGCCCGTCATTTGAAAGTCGTTGCCCCTGACGCGGCCTCTCACGATTCACGCATCACGTTTCACGAGCTACGAAAGGAGACGAACGATGTTACGCCGAACTCTGATCTGGTTGGTCGTGTTGAGCCTTGCGCTCGTCGCCTGTGCGGGAGGAGGGACGGCGGCTGCGCCGACCACGGCCCCCAGTGGCAGCGGCCCGCAGAAGGGCGGCACGGTCGTCCTTATCATCCCCGAGGAGCCGACCACGCTCAATCGCTTCCTCGCCGATGCCGCCATCGTGCGGCAAGTGGCCGATGCCACCAGCGCTGTCGGCCTCGTCACGCCCAACGCAAACGGCGAGTACGAGCCGCGCCTCGCGGCTGCCTTGCCCACTCTCTCTGACGACAAGTTGACGGTGACGTGGAAGTTGCGCCCTGGTCTCAAATGGA
>JBQTJD010000841.1:0-13236 GCA_052387475.1 Anaerolineales bacterium
GCCTACGAACTCGCCCAACTGCTCGAACAACGCCAGGCCGGCGGCAAGCTCTATCTTGAGTTTCTGCGAGTGCCCAGCCTCAGCGTTGGGATTTACAGCCTGAAAGCCGGAGCCGCCGACACGCAGAAACCGCACACCGAGGACGAAGTGTATTACGTGCTTAGCGGACGTGGGCAGATACGGGTCGCCGACGAGGACCGCTCGGTGCAGCCCGGCTCAATGGTCTTCGTCGCTGCGACTGTGCCGCACAAGTTTCACTCGATCACCGAGGATTTAGACCTGCTCGTATTTTTCGCACCGGCAGAATTTGAAACGTTATACGGGAAACGACTCTCATGCAACCTCCCTTCACAATAAACCCATGACACTTAAAGGCTCCCCCTTCCATCCTCGCACTTCTGCGCTGAATGAGACCTACGCCTGGCGACGCTGGTCGGGCTTCCTCGCCGCCGGTTCGTACGAGTTAACGCATGAGCGCGAGTATTGGGCCGTCCGCAACTCGGCGGCGCTGTTCGATGTCTCGCCGCTGTACAAGTATCAACTCAGCGGACCAGATGCGGCTACGCTGCTCAATCGCGTCGTCACGCGTGATATCGGCAAGCTTGCGGCCGGTCAGGTGTATTACACGCCGTGGTGCGACGAACATGGCAAGGTCATTGACGATGGCACCGTGTCGCGGCTTGACGAGCAACGCTTCCGCCTGACCTCCGCCGAGCCGAATTACCGTTGGCTGGCGATGAACGCCGTCGGACTAAACGTGCAAATCGAAGACGTGTCGGAGAAGATCGGCGCGCTGGCGCTTCAAGGGCCAAAGGCGCGGCTTATCCTTGACTCGATCTGTAATCCTCCAATCTCCAATCTCAAATACTTCCGGCTCACACACACGAAGGTCGATGGCATTCCGGTGACGGTTTCGCGCACCGGTTACACCGGCGACCTCGGCTACGAATTGTGGTGCGAGGCCAACGATGCAGTGGCGCTGTGGGATGCGCTGATGCGCGCGGGCCGCGATTACGCCATCACTCCGGCGGGCATCCTGGCGCTGGATATTGTGCGGGTGGAAGCGGGCCTGCTGTTGCTCGACGTGGATTACACCTCCGCGCACAAAGCCACCATCGAGGCGCAGAAGTCATCACCATTTGAACTCAACCTCGGCTGGGCGGTCAGCCTAGACAAGCCATGCAACTTCGTGGGCAAGAAGGCGCTGCGTTCAGAAAAGGCCCATGGCCCGGCGTGGCAGTTCGTGGGTCTGGAAATTGACTGGCCGCCGCTCGAGAAACTTTTCCTCGACGAAGGCCTGCCGCCGCAACTGCCCAACCTCACCGTGCGCGCCAGCGTCCCCGTCTCTTCGATGGGACGGCAAGTCGGCTATGCCAGCAGCAGCACCTGGTCGCCGCTGCTCAAGAAGTACCTCGCCCTTGCCCACGTCGAGACCGCGCACACCAGGCTCGGCAACTTGCTGATGTTCGAGGTGATGGTGCAGCACAAACACCGCTACGCCCCGGCGCGCGTGGTTGAGCTGCCGTTTTTCAATCCAGAGCGAAAAAAAGCGTAGAGGGGAAGCGTGGAGGGGAGCGAACTCTCCACCCTCCACGCTCTTCGCTTCACGAAACAGTTATGACGCAGACTTACGACGCAATCATCATCGGCGGGGGACACAATGGGCTAATCCACGCCGCATATCTGGCGAAGGCTGGCAAGAAAGTTGTCGTGCTCGAGCGGCGGCATTTGGTCGGCGGGGCGGCGGTGACCGAGGAGATCATCCCCGGCTTCAAGTTCACCGAGTTCTCGTACGTCGTCAGTTTGCTGCGACCCGAGGTCATCCGCGACCTGCAGTTGCCGAAGCACGGCCTCGCCATTCTGCCGCTGCCCAGCACGTTCACACCGCTGCCCAACGGCGACTACTTCGCAGCGTGGGATGATCACGACAAGACCCGGCGCGAAATCTACCGGCATTCGCCGAAGGATGCCGAAGCCTACGACGAATACAGCCGGCAAATGGCGCGCATGGCAATGGCGGTCAAACCCATCCTCAGCATGATCCCGCCCGACCCGACCACGTTCAATCCCAAAGACTTGTTGGGGCTGGCGAAACTCGGCGGACACGCGGCGGGCTTGAGTGAGAAAGATTTTTACAATCTCGCCAAGCTGATGACGATGAGCGCGGCGGATTTGCTCGACGAGTGGTTCGAGACTGATGCGCTCAAGGGCACGAAGTCCGCCAGCGGCATCATCGGCACCTTTCTCGGCCCGCGCTCGCCCGGCACCGCGTACGTTTTGCTCCATCATTACATGGGTGAGATTGACGGCGCGTTCCGAGCGTGGGGGTTTGCCAAAGGTGGCACTGGCGGCATCAGCAATTCAATCGCCAATTCAGCCAAAGCCCTCGGCGTTGAAATTCGGTTGAACGCTTCGGTCGCGCAGATCATTGTGAAGGGCGGACGGGCGGTGGGCGTAGCGCTGGAGAATGGCGAGGAGATTTACGCCAAGTACGTCAGCTCAAGCCTCGACCCGAAACGCACGTTCTTGAAGTTGGTAGATACGAAACAGTTGCCCACCGACTTTGTGGAAGCGATTCGGCGCTACAAAATCCGCGGCTCATCGGGTAAGGTGAATCTCGCGCTCAGCAGCTTGCCCAATTTCACTGCCCTCCCCGGCATCGGCGCGCTGCATCGCGGCGCGGTCTCCATCAGTCCGAGCATTGATTACATCGAGCGCGCGTACGATGACGCGAAGTACGGCCACTTCTCGCGCAAGCCATACATTGACTGCATCATCCCCTCGATGATTGACCCGGACATGGCCCCGCCCGGCCAGCATGTGATGAGCTGCTTCGTGCAGTATGCGCCGTTCGCGCAGGAGGGCGGCTGGGACGATGCCAAGCGCGAGGCCTTCGGCGATGCCGTCATCAACACGCTCTCCGAATATGCGCCTAATCTCAAATCTCTAATTCTCCATCGCCAGGTTTTGACGCCATCCGACATTGAACGCATCACCGGACTGACCGAGGGCAACATCTTTGCCGGCGAGCTGGCCCTGCATCAACTTTTCTTCCTGCGCCCCGCGCCGGGCTTCACGAACTATCGCACGCCGATTGCGAACTTCTGGCAGTGCGGTTCGGGCACGCACCCCGGCGGCGGCATCATGGGCGCGAGCGGAAGGCTGGCGGCGCTGGAATTGTTGAAGGACTGGAAGTGACAGTGAACAGTAAACCGTTCACTGTTTACTGGATGACCATGGCAAATACTTACGACTCAATTGTGATTGGCGCGGGGCACAATGGATTGACCACCGCCGCGTATTTGGCAAAGGCCGGGCAACGGGTGCTGGTGCTGGAGCGGCGCGCGGTGGTCGGCGGCTCGGTGGTCACCGAGGAAGTGTGGCCCGGATATCATGTGGACGCCGTGCAGCATCGCGGCGCGCTACGGGCCGACATCGTGCGCGATTTGAGTTTGATGCAGCACGGCCTGCAACCGACGCAGCCGGGCGTCATTTTCGCGCCGCAACTTGATGGTTCGGCCTTGACCCTCAGTCCCGATCTTGCCACTAGCATTCAATCCATTGCCCGTTTCTCTAAGAACGATGCAGGCAAATGGCCGGCCTTCGGCGCGCTGATGTCACAGATTGCGGGCTTCCTCAATGACACGTATGCAACCACGTTCCCGCGCGTGCCGAAGATTGACCCGGCGGAAGCGCCGGTGCTCGCGCAACTCGGACTGAAGCTGCGCGGCCTCGGCAAGAAAGAGATGATGGAGGCCTTGCGCGTGCTGCCGATGTCGCTGACCGAGTTGCTCGACGAGTGGTTTGAGAGCGATGCGCTAAAGGGCGCAATCGGCGCGCGCGGCGTGCACGGCGTGATGCAAGGTTCGATGGGCGCAGGCACGGCATTTTTATTGCTCCATCACTGGGCCAACAGCAACGGACTTTTTCAATCTACCGTGAAGGGCGGCGTTGGGCAAATCTCGCAGGCGCTGGCAAAAGCCGCGCAATCATTCGGCGCGGAGATTCGGACGAACGCCGAGGTCGCTGAAATTTGCGTGAGCGAGGGCCGCACCACAGGTGTCCGGCTGGCGGGCGGCGAGGAGTTCCACGCGCGCCGCATCATCTCCGCCGCCGACCCGCGCCGCACGTTTCTCACCCTCGTCGGCCCAATGGCGCTTGACCCGGAGTTCGTATGGGCGGCGCAGAACATCAAAATGCGCGGCTGCGTGGCAAAAGTGAATCTGGCGTTGGATGGGTTGCCGGATTTTCGGGGTGCCGTAGGGGCGGACGGCCGTCCGCCCTTACAGGGCACCATCGTCATCAGCCCGAGCCTCACCTACCTCGAGCGTGCCTACGACGCTGCGAAGTATGGCAGTCTCTCCGCGCAACCGTACCTCGAAGTCACTCTGCCCTCGGTCGCCGACCCGTCGCTCGCGCCGGTGGGCAAGCACGTGATGAGCGTGCACGCGCAGTACATGCCGTACAAAGGAAAGATCGGGGAATCGGAGATTGAGCGTGTTGTCATCGAGACACTTTCTCAGTACGCGCCGAATCTCAAATCCCTCATCTCCAATTCTCAAATTCTCACGCCCCAAAAACTTGAGAGCGATTACAGCTTAACTGAAGGCAATCTCTATCACGGCGAGATGATGCTCGACCAGATTCTGTTCATGCGACCCATCGCCGGTTGGGCGCAGCACAAGACACCGATTGAGAACCTGTACCTGTGCGGCCCGGGCACGCACCCCGGCGGCGGCGTGAGCGGCGGCAGCGGACGCAACGCGGCGCGGCAGATTTTGAAGGACATGAAGGCGTGACCGGGTGAAGGGGTGACTGGGTGAACAGGAGAGATCGATGCCAAAAAAGATTGTGACGCACCGCGAGCTTGAAGTGTATGCGAAAGCATTTGAGGCGGCGATGCGGATATTCGAGTTGTCGAGGGGTTTTCCGAAAGAGGAGATCTATTCACTCACCGACCAGATTCGTCGTTCGTCGCGCTCGGTCTGCGCCAATTTTGCCGAGGCTTGGCGCAAGCGCCGCTACGAGGCGACCCTCCTCAGCAAACTATCCGATGTGGAAGCCGAAGCCGCTGAAACACAGGTCTGGCTGGAGTTTGCAGTGAAGTGCAAGTATCTTGACCGCGACACAGCCGCAGCCTTTACAAGACTTACGACGAAGTGTTGCGCACTGTCGTCGGCATGATTACCCATCACGAAACGTGGGTGTTAGGCACGCGCCGCTAAATTGCCGGTCACCGGGTCACCTTTTCACCAAGTCACCATGTCATGAGACCCACCCTCCGCGTCGTCCCCGAAGAACTCATCACCCAAATCCTCGCCGAGGCCAAACGTATCCTCGCGGAGATCGGCATTGAAGTGCGCGGGGCGGGCATGCGCGAGTTGTTGCTGCAACACGGCTTGCAGATGCAGGACACCGCCGGCGATGGGCCGCGCGTGCTCTTCCCGCCGGAGGTCGTCGAGCGAGCGATTGCGACTGCACCGCGTGAGTTCACGTTATACACGCGCGATGGCCGGCCACACGCCACGCTCGGCGGCGACCGCGTGCATTTCGTCCCCGGCTCAAGCGGTCTAAAGCTACTCGACCATCGCACCGACGCAACACGCCTCGCCCACACGCGCGACTTCATCGAATACGTGCGGTTGTGCGATGGGCTGGAACACATCGCCTACCTCGCCACCGCCTTCAGCACTAACGACCTCGAGCCGCAGGTGAGCGATGCGTGGCGGCTGTATCTGTGTCTGCTCAACTCGCTCAAGCCCGTGGTCAGCGGCGCGTTTAGTGAGCATGGCACACCGCGCATGGCCGAGATGATGGCGTTATTTCGCGCGGATCGCGCGGAACTGCGCGCGCGGCCCATGTCCATCTTCACCATCACCGCCACCGGCTTCTATCGTTACAGCGAAGACTCGTGCCAGAACTTGATGGATTGCGCCGAGTTTGGCATCCCGGTGGAAATTGTGCCTGTGACGTTGATGGGCTTGATTGCGCCGGTGACACTGGTGGGCGCGACGGTGATGCACGTGGCCGATGTGCTGGCCGGGCTGACGATGGCGCAAATTGTGAAGCCCGGCCACCCGGTGCTATTCGGCGGGGCGCCAGCGGCCTTTCACATGAAGACGGCGCAGTCGCCGATGGCGGCGGTTGAGTCGCTCTATCTCGACACCGCTTACGTCGCCGTCGCCAAACACCTGAGCCTGCCTACGCAAAGTTATATGGCCCTCAGCGAAGGCAAGTTCATCGATGCGCAGGCCGGCGCGGAGACCTTCGGCAGCGCGCTGCTCGCCGCGCTCGCGGGCGTCAATTCGGTCAGCGGGCCCGGTATGCTCGATTACGTGCTGACCTTCAGCCTCGAGAAGCTGGTGCTCGATAACGAACTGTGCGGGCAGGCCTTGCACTTCACGCGCGATTACGAAATCAAAGAAGACCTGCCGACTGTTGACCTGGTGAGGCAATTGCTGGCCGACAAGCACTTGCTCACCAGCGAGCACACATTGAAGTATTGGCCGCAAGAGTTGTACCTGCCCGGCCCGGTGTACGACCGGACGAATCGCGAACAGTGGGCGAAGGAGGGCGAGCGTGACTTGAGTCAGCGGATGAAGGCCGAAGTGGAGGCGCGACTGACCGCTTACGCCTCGCCGGAAACCGACCCGCGCGTGGAAGCCGAACTGTTGAAGATTATCCGTTCGGGAATGACGGATCCCGGAGCGTCGCTGCCCGAGGTGCTGCCGCCGGTGGTGAAGCGAGTCGCGGCTCCTTTGGAAGATCGCCGCGCCGCCCGGCGAAAAGCGCGTGAATTGCGAGCGGAAAACAACTGAACCGCAAAGGACGCAAAGAAACAAAAGCTTGATGCTATTCTTCGCGCTCGTGCAAACGAGTTCGCCAGCGTCTTTGCGGTTAATTTCTCAGGGCCAGCGATACACAATCGCATCATCTGCCGCGTCGAACGCCATCACGCCGGTCTCCATCTCCATCCACAACGTTTCGCCGCGCCACAGCGTAAAGCCGGGCGCGCTGAGGATGATGGTCTCTACACCAAGGCCCGTTTCGCGTTGCCCGCCGCTCTCCCCGGTCTGCCAATCGTAAACATCATGTAGTATGGCGTGCGAGACATCGTCCTCGGTACGCTTGAAGCGAACGATGTGCAAGCCGCGAGCGGAGGCATGCCACGTCCACGCGGGCTTGTCCTCGTCGATGATGCCCCCATCGCCCAGCGCGCCGCCGAACGGCGGGGCTTCGCCCAAATCCACCGACCAGCGCCGCTCACCGGATTGAGCATCCACCGCCCACACTTCGTTGCGCGTGGTGCCGCGCTGCCGCTGGCCCAACAGCACAAGCACGCCGTCGTGCTGATCGAGCAGATTGAAGCGATAGTCGCCGTCCTGAATCAGCACTTGCGTCTCGCCATTCGCCGCCTCTACGCGCAGGATTTTGTCATCGGCGGCGATGAACAACGCGTCGGCGGTGACGATGAGATTGGGGTTGATGCTGGAGAGCAGATTGAGCTCACGCGGCGGCACCGTGCTCCACACCGGTTGAATGGTTTTCGAATCCAGCCGCTGGATGCAGGGCGCGGGCCAGCCAAAGATGATAAAGAAGTCGGTTCCGGTGGCAGCAGGATACAGCGGCGTCGTCCAGTCCGCCGCTTTCGGCCCAAAGAACTCATCCGAGGTGCAAAGCGGCTTGTGAGTCACGCGCTCACCGCTGGCCGGGTCGAAGACGTGCATCACGCCTTCGGAGTTTTCGTCACGATCCATAAATACGATCTGACTGCCGAGCACGTACAGGCCGCGCGGCGAGTCTTGTGTGGCGCGGAAGTTCCAGCGAGGCTGACCGGTGGCCGCGTCGAAGGCGCTCAGCGAACCGTCGTCGCTCAAGGCGAATAGGCGGCCATCCAATAACCGGAAACAGTCAACACAAATGTTGAAGGAGATTTTGTCGGCTAACGCGGCCTCCCACGCCGTGGCGCCATCCGCGCGGTTGAAGGCCAGCAAACGGTTGCCGCTCACCGTGTAGATACGTTCCGCGTCGCCGAGGATGCGCGTGTCGTAGGTGTCGTTATCCAACGCCGCACTCTTCCACAGAAATTGCGGGCGCTCGCCGCTCAAGGCCACAAGCCGCTTCACGCTGTCGCCGCCGCTCTGCGGATACTCATCCGCAAGAAAAATCAGATCGGGTGGCGCATCGTTCACGGAAGGGATCAGCGCGGCATCGCGGCCCACCACGAAGCGGCTGGTGATGGTGGGAACCGCAGTGAGCGCGTCCGTGATAGTGCCGCCGCCGGTCAGTGACTTCATCACCGCATCCACATTGATGAAGGCAGCGGTGATGGGGAGGACGGTGAGCAACACAATTCCGATGACGAGCGCCCACACCCAACAGCCCGCGCCGCTCGACTGTGTGCGGCGCGTGGTCACAGGTGGAGCGTTGGTGTACGTCACCGAGGAAAATGTCGGCGGGCGAATGGTCGGCTCCGATGACTCGATCACCATCGGCTGGCCGTCCTGCATTTTGATGACAAAGCGTTTCGCGCCCTGCGTGTAGTTGCCCACCCGTTCCACCGCGATGCGGCCCTCGGCGATGTTGACTTTGAGTGCGTGGCCTTCGTCCTCGGCGGTCGGCGCTTCATCCGAGCGTTCGATGACCGAATCGCAGAAGCGGCATTTCACCGTGCCGCGCGCTTCGGGGAATTCAATCGGTGCGCCGCAGTTCGGACAGTTGAGCGAACGGAGAAGGGCGTCGGACATGAGGGTCTCCAAAGGAATGTGGCCCGATTGTAACTGGGCACTGCGCGCGTTGCGGATGGGAAGGGTGTGCTATAACTATCGGGCCGCTAACCCACAGCCGTAACCGCAGAGATGCGGAGAACGCAGAGAAAACTATGCGTCTCTGCGGTGGAAACTATGATGTTCACTCGCCTCCGCGACTACGCCCTCATCACCCTCGGCTGCGTGATTCAGGCGCTAGCAATGGATTTGTTCCTCATCCCGGCTAAACTGGCTGCCGGCGGCGTGAGCGGGCTGGCGCAGATTTTCAACGCCTTCACCGGCTGGCCCATCGGCGTCATGACATTTGTGCTGAACCTGCCGCTGTTCTACTTCGGCTGGCGCTATCTTGGCGGTCGGCGCTTTATAGCCCGCACCGTCTTCACAGTGGTCGCGTATTCTGTGCTCGTGGATGTACTGATGTTGTATCTACCCAAGACCGGCCTCACGCCTGATCCATTCCTCAATGCGCTCTACGGTGGTGTCGTCGGCGGGCTGGGGATGGGGCTGGTCTTCCGCGCGCAGGGCACCACCGGCGGCACCGACATCATCGCGCGCATCCTCGGACGGTGGCGCGGCGTGCCACTCAGCCAGAGCTATCTGCTCACCGACACCGCGATTGTCTTCTTCGCCGGCCTCACCTTTGGTTGGGAATTTGGACTATACGCCGTCGTTGCACTGTACATCACCGGCCTGGCCGCTGAGGCTTTCGCCGAAGGCGTTGGCATCGTGCGTGCGGCGACCGTCATCACCACACAGCCGCAAGTCATCGCCGAGCGCGTGCTGGAGGAGATGGAGCGCGGCGTCACCGGCTGGGCGGGCACGGGCATGTACTCCGGCACGCAGCGGCATGTGCTGTTCATCGCCGTCAGCCGCGCCGAGATCAGCCAACTCAAGGCCATTATCAAAGAGGCCGACCCGCAAGCCTTTGTCGTCATCGGCCAGGCGCATGAGGCCGTTGGCGAGGGGTTCAAGCCGATACATGAGTGAATATCCCTTATGAATGTCGCCCTGAGCGGAGCCGCGGTTGCGAAGCGAAGGGCCTCATTGCGCTAGCGAGTGACCCTTCGCGCGAAACCGTTCGGGTAATGCGATGGCCACTCATTCGCGCTCAGGGTGACATCAACAGAGTTGATGGTGGTGCAAATGCGCTCGCAAAAAGATTGGCGCTCGACACTTTGCCGTGCCGCTGATAGAGTCGCGCTACAGTTTTTCTTTGCGCGTGCGAACTTTGTTCGCCTGCACCTTCGCGCCTTTGCGTTAGGCTGTTGACCCGTTCGGGAGAAATGATGAGCAACGCACCAGTCACCGTCGTCGGCAGTTTCGCGGTCGGGCTGACCCTGCGCGCGGACCGCTTTCCGGTGAAGGGTGAGACCCTCATCGGGCGCGACTTTGATCAAGGCCCGGGCGGCAAGGGCAGTAACCAGGCTGTGCAAATCGCGCGGCTCGGCGGCGATGTGGAGTTTGTCGGGCTAATCGGCGAGGATGCGTTTGGTGATATCGCAGTGAAGCTGTATGCCGAGGAAGGCGTCGGCGCGACGCACCTCATGCGGACGAAAGACCGCAACACCGGCCTCGGCTTCATCGTGCTCAACGCGGCCGGCGACAACTTCATCCTCCTCGACCCCGGCGCAAACACGTTGTTCTCACCCGCGCATGTGGATCGCGCCGCCGACCGTATTCGCGCGAGCCGCGTTGTCATCACGCAGCTCGAAATCCCGGTGGCGACAGCCACCCACGCGCTGAAGCTGGGCAAACGCGGCGGCGCGGTCACGATCCTCAATCCCGCCCCCGCCGCGCCGGTGCCGCCCGAAGCGTTCGCGGATATTGACCTCGTCACGCCCAATCACACCGAGTTGCGAATTTTGCTGGGCCGCGCGCCCGACGATGCGACTGACTCGAAAGACCTGTGCGCGCAGTTGTTGCGCGCGGGCGTGAAGACCATCGTGTTGACTCGGGGCGAGCATGGCGCGTTGATTGTGACCGGTAATGGCGCGCAAACGATCCCGGCGATGAGGGTGAACGTGGTGGATACGACCGGCGCGGGCGATGCGTTCAGCGGCACGCTGGCGGCCTCGCTCGCGGAGGGCGCGCCGTTAGAGACCGCTGTGCGGCGCGCGGTCGGCGCGGGCGCGCTGGCCTGCACCGCCCTCGGTGTCATCCCCTCCCTGCCGCACCGCGCCGACCTGGATAGGTTTCTGAACAGCCAATAACCACCTGTCTCTCGCCAAGCACGCGAAGCGCGCCAAGCGGAAGCGACACTTTGCGTACTGGGCGAGCTTTGCGGGAGATATTCCTTTGGAATGAAACATGCCTAATGAAAAACGACTCACCCCGCGCGAACGTGTGCAGATGGCGTTGCGCCACGAAGAGCCTGACCGCGTGCCGATGGACTACCTCGCCACGATGGAGATTTGGGATCGGCTGATCGCGCATCTCAAGCTCGATACGACCGGCATCGGCCCAGCGGAGTTTTTCGAGCCGGGGCGCGAGGCGTTGCTACGCCACTTCGAGGTGGACTGCCGCGTGCTCTCGTACGATCAGTTCTGCACGCCGCCTGAGTGGCTCATCCACGACGGCTCACACGTGGATTGGTGGATTTCGATGAACCGCTCCACACCCAACCGCATGTGGCGGCAGGTCAACCCCGATGACACCTTCAACGACATCTGGAGCACGCACAGCTACCGCATGGAAACGGCCGTCGGGGCCTACGAGGGCTTCAAAACATGGCCGCTGAGCAAAGCGACGACCATCGAGGAGTTGAAACAACATCCGTGGCCTGAGCCGGATTGGTGGGACTTTACGCCGCTGCCCGGCCTCATACGCCAGCTCGACGCGCATGAGCAATATCACATTCGTTTCCGCATCGGCTCGGTGTTCGAGATCGGTTGGCAGTTGCGCGGGCTGGAGGAGTTCATGATTGACCTCGCCAGCCAGCCCGAGATTCCGATGTATCTCATGGATCGGCTGACGGAGATTTATCTCGAGAACTTGCGTCGGGTGCTCGAAATCGCCGGCGACCGGCTGGACATGGTGTACTTTTATGACGATGTCGCCACGCAGCAGTCACTGATGATCTCAAAAAAGATGTGGCACAAGTACGTGCGCCCGCATCACGTCAAACTCATCGAGCTGGCGCACCAGTACAACAAACCGGTGATGTATCACACCGACGGCGCGGTACGACAGATCATCCCCGAGTTTATCGAAATGGGCGTAGACGTGCTTAATCCATTGCAACCGGACGCGAAGGATATGGACTTGCCCGCCATCAAAACCGAGTTCGGCGACCGGCTGACCTTTCACGGCGGCGTGGACATCATGCGCACGCTGCCCAAAGGCAAGCCGGAACAGGTGCAGGCTGAGGTGCGGGCGCGGGTGAACGCCCTCGGCGCGGACGGCGGCTACATCCTGTGCAGCTCGCATCACATCCAGCCCGACACGCCGATTGAGAATGTGATTGCGATGTATGACCCGAAGCTGCGGTATCGCGATCCTTGATTGGGCTTGTAGTCGGCATGTTGCTCTGAACGACGTTCGCAAAGCTGTACGCCCGCGAAGAGCCTTGGATGGCATGGCGAGACCGCTTCGGCAGGCTCAACGCAGGCTCTTCGCGCGAAAAGGCCACACATCACAAAGACAGCGCGTATGCGCTCAAGGTGTCAATCAATGACTTCCCCTCACCTCATCGTCGTCGGCTCCTCGAATACCGATTTGATTGTGCGCGCTGACCGTTTGCCCGCGCCGGGAGAGACGGTGTTGGGCGGCGACCTCATCACCACAGCGGGCGGCAAAGGCGCGAACCAGGCGGTGGCGGCGGCGCGGCTTGGCGCGCACGTCACCTTCGTCGCCCGCGTAGGTGCAGATGCGTATGGGCGCGACTCACTTACGAACTTCGCACGTGAGGAGATGGACACGCGCTACGTCGTCACCGACCCGCAAGCGCCGTCGGGTGTGGCGCTCATCGTCGTGGGATCGAATGGGCAGAACTTGATCGCGGTTGCGCCGGGCGCAAATGCTCGCCTCACCCCCGCCGATGTGGAAGCCGCGCGGCCCGTCTTCGCCGAGGCGCGCGTGCTGTTGCTGCAACTCGAAACGCCCATCGAAACCGTCCTCGCCGCCGCGCGATTGGGGCGCGCACACGGCCTCACGGTGATTCTGAATCCCGCCCCGGCCCAACCGTTGCCCGCCGAGTTGTATCCGCTCGTAGATGCCCTCACGCCGAATGAGTATGAGGCCGAAACGCTCACCGGTGAGGGTGAGTCGGAAGCCGCTGCCCGCGCGTTACTCGCGCGCGGAGTCAAAATAGTGATCGTGACCCTCGGCGCGGCGGGTGTGCTCCTGGCGACCACAACCGGCATTGAGCGCTTCCCCGGCTTTCGCGTCGAGGCGGTGGATACGACCGCCGCCGGTGATGCCTACAACGGTGGTCTTGCGGTGGCGTTAGCGGGCGACGATTTGTCGCCAG
>JBQTJD010000842.1:0-3142 GCA_052387475.1 Anaerolineales bacterium
GCCGAGGCGCTGCGCGTGCCGCTCATCATCGCGCCGCTGCAACCACTCACCCGCACGCGCAACTATCCGAGCGCCATCCTCCCCTCCACCTTCTCGATTGGCTCAATGTACAACGCCGTCACGCATCGCTTCGCCGAACTCGCGCTGTGGCTGCCGTGGCGCGGCGTCATCAACACGTGGCGCGCAGCCACATTGGGGTTGCGCTCCCTGCCCGTCAGCGGCCCGTTTCCCGAGCTGTACGCCAGCGGTGTGCCGTTCGTGTATGGCATCAGCCCGCACGTCGTGCCGCGCCCCAGCGATTGGCCCGCGCACCACACGCTCGCCGGATACTGGCCCGCGCCGCCGAGTGATTGGCAACCGACAGAAGAACTAACCCGCTTCGTCGAAAACGGAGCGCCGCCGGTGTATGTGGGATTCGGGAGTATGGGGGCGGGAAAGGTGCGGGCGATTGCGGAGGCGTTGGCGCACTCGGGCCTGCGCGTAATCGTGCCCGCGCCGCAAAGCGGCGAGAGAGAAACGCTACGCGTCGCAACTAATGTTGCGCGTTCTCCAGCGCAAGCTCCGCTTGCGCCTGCGAGCAGCGGTGTCGCACCCTCACCCTCCGTCTGTGCGGTGAGCGATATGCCGCATGACTGGCTCTTTCCGAGGCTGGCGGCGGTCATTCACCACGGCGGCGCGGGTACGACAGCAACCGCGTTGCGCGCGGGCGTACCGCAACTTATCGTGCCGTTCGCAGTGGATCAATTTTTTTGGGGGCAGCGCGTGTTTGAGTTGGGCGTTGGGTCACACCCAATGCCACACGCGTCGCTCAATGTGCCGCGAGTCGTGGAAGTCGTACGCAATACGATTGATGACACGGCAATGCGGCAGCGCGTGCGCGAACTCGCGGAGCAGGTTACTCAGGAAGATGGAGTCGGGATGGCGGCGCAACTCATCGGTGCGTATTTACAACGTTAAAGCGCTTTTCTTTGCGCCTTTGCACGGCATGCGTTGCATGCACCGCGCCTTTGCGTTAAGCCGTAAGCCGCAACCCGCGCCAGGCCAAAAACAATGCCACCGTCGCCAGCCCGGCGCCCAGGCCCGGCAACGACAGCGGTCCCAGCGCGTCGAAGGCCGCGCCGGCCAACAACGGCCCGGCGATCATCGCCCCGGCGTGCAGGGCGTGCAACCCACCGATGACGCGGCCCTGCTCGCTGGCCGCCACACGATGACTGATCACGCTACTGAGCGGCGGCGTGACCAGCCCGCTGCCCAACGCCGCCAGCCCCACCAGCGGATACAGCATCCAATCGGCGCCGGCCAGCGCAATCAGCCCAATGGCCGGAACCATTATCATCAAACCCATCAGCACCAGCGAGCGCTCGCCCAACCGTGGCTGAAGCCGCAGCACCAGCACACCCTGAGCGATGACGCTGCACACGGCGAGGAACGCAAAGAGGAAACCGTTCATACGCGCATCCCACCCAAAGCGCCATTGTGTGTACAGGGGAAAGCTAGTCTGCAATCCATTGAAGATCAAGTTGAGGACGAACACGGCTAAGATGAGATTACGCACGCGGGCCAGGCCGGCCAGCCACGCCAGGCTGGCCAACGGGTTGAGCACGGCCAGCGTCGGCGCAGCGCGGTGTTCTTTCGGCAATGACTCGGGCAGCGCAAAGAAGCCGAACACGACATTGCCAAACGCAATCGCCGCCGCGACGAAGGCCGGCGCACCCAGCCCGTACACACTCAGCAAGCCGCCGAACGCCGGGCCGGCCATCAGCCCCAATCCAATCGCCGCGCCCATCATCCCAAAGCCGCGTGTGCGGTCAGCGGCGGTGGTGCGGTCGGCGAGGTAGGCCTGCGCAATAGTGAGGTTGGCCCCGGTGATGCCGTCGAGGGCGATGGCGATGACGAGCCATTCGAGTGAACGCGCTGCGCCAAGCAACACATACGAGCCGGCCGTGCCGAGCAAACAAATCAGCAGCACCGGCCGCCGCCCGAAACGATCGGACAGCGCGCCGAGCACCGGGCCGGCGCCGAACTGCAAGGCCGCATACAGCGCGCGCAGAAATCCAGCAAAAGCCGCGCCGCCGGAAAACTCCTGCGCATAGAACGGCAGCAGCGGCACGATCATGCCGTAACCCAGCAAATCCACAAAAACGGTGATGAAAAGAAAGAGCAGCGTCGAACGAGCGGGGGCGCGCGCCGTGGGGCGGTCGGTCTGCATTGCCGGCGAGTGTACCAGAGGCAATTGACTTAAAGCAGTTTCCGAATTGATTGATGAAGAGTTCGTCAACGGATGGAGCGGATTGCACGGATAAATCAGTTCAATCCGCTCCATCCGTTGACTACGGCCCGACTCCAAAAGAAACTCGCTCTAAATCATGTCGTGTGGGCGACGCAACGGCACGAACGCCACGTTGATGCGCTGCAAGACCTGCAACCGTCCGGCGCGCTTGAGCAAGCGATAAAGCGTCTGCTCCGTCCCAGCCGGCCCGATTGGAATCACCAGCCGCCCTCCCTCCGCTAACTGGGCCACCAGGGGCGGCGGAAGATGCGGGGCGGCGGCGGTGACGATCATGGCGTTGAACGGTGCGGCTTCGGGCCAGCCGAGGTATCCATCTCCCTGCCGGAGTTGCACGTGCGAGTAACCAAGGGCGCGCAGCCGTTCGGCAGCGGCGGCGCACAATCCCGGCATCAATTCCACGCTGTACACTTCCACGTAGCCCAGCTCTGCAAGGATGGCAGTTTGGTACCCAGAGCCGGCGCCCACCTCCAACACCCGCTCCCCGGCGCGCAGATCAAGCCACTCGGTCATCCGGCGCACCAGCGAAGGCTGTGAAATCGTTTGCCCCTCGCCAATCGAAAGCGGCCGATCTTCGTACGCCAGCGCCACATCCTCGGGCAGCACGAAGCGCTCACGCGGCACGGCGCGCATAGCGCGCAGCACATCACGCTGGAAGGCAGGCGAGATGTCGTTCAGACCCATTGTGAGGGAGTATAGCATCGGAAAACGGATGATTGACTCGCATCCGAAACCCACCTACACTCTGACCAGCTTCCCGGACGACTCAAACTTCATATAGGCCATCAGTTTTCAGGTTGGGACTGGGCCAATGCAGCATCATGAGTTGAATACGTGCTGGACACCTGAACTTTC